>DASROV010000318.1:0-2415 GCA_035646755.1 Trueperaceae bacterium
TGAAGGACTGACTTCTCTCATGGCCCGGCCTGGTTGGGCCTGAACATCGATTCTTCTCCGGGTGCGTTGGTGTCGGCAGCGTCTCGAGGGCGATGCGCGATTGAACTATGAGCAACCCCACGGGGCTACGCTCGATCTTAGATTCGCGACACGCCTTCGGCCGAACAGATCGTCCTGCGGTAACCAACCCGCGCATATCAGAGTGACAACGCGTCGAGAACCGACCCGCACGTCACCAACCACCCCTCCATACCAAGGCCTGTGACCCTAAACCGGTCACAGGCCCTTCATGCCCACTTGACAAAAAACATCCCATATCAGTTCTTAGGTACCTCGAGCGCCATGGCCAGCGCCTCACCGCCGCCGATGCAGATGCTGGCCATGCCGCGCTGCTGGCCGCGGCTGGCGAGCGCGTTGAGCAGGGTGACGAGGATGCGCGCGCCGGAAGCACCGATGGGGTGTCCTAGGGCCACGGCGCCACCGAACACGTTGACCTTCTCGGGAGCAAGCGAGAACTCCTCCATCGCGGCCATCGGCACCACGCTGAACGCCTCGTTGATCTCGTATACGTCGACGTCGTCAGGCGACCAGCCGAGCTTGGCGTAGAGGGACTTCATCGCGCCGACCGGCGCGGTAGTGAACCACTCCGGCGCCTCGCCGTGGGCGGCGTAGCCGGCGATGCGCGCCAGCACCGGCAGCCCCAGCCGAACCGCGGTCTCCTCGGAAGTGACGATGAGGGCGGCGGCGCCGTCGTTGATGGTGCTGGCGTTGGCCGCGGTGATGCTGCCGTCCTTCTCGAACGCGGGCCTCAGCTTGACCATCTTCTCGAAGTCGACCGCCTCGGGCCCCTCGTCGCGCTCGACGGTGGTGACGTCGCCCTTGCGGCCCTTTACCTCGACAGGGACGATCTCCTTAGCGGCACTGCCGTCAGCGCTGGCCGCCTGGGCGCGCCGGTAGGAGCGCTCGGCGAACTCGTCTTGCGCCTCGCGGCTGAACGAGTACTTCGCCGCGCAACTCTCCGCGCACGAGCCCATGTGCTTGTCGTTGTAGACGTCCCACAGGCCATCATGGATGAGCGAGTCGATGACCGTGGCATTGCCGAGCCTGAGGCCGCCTCTGGCGCCGGGCAGCAGGTAGGGGGCGTTGGTCATCGATTCCATGCCGCCGGCGACGGCGACTTCGGCGTCACCGACGGTAACCGCCCTGGCCGCCTGGATGACGGCCTCGAGGCCGCTTCCGCACATCTTGTTGAGCGTTACGCTTGGCACGTGGTTGCCGAGGCCGGCGTAGATCGCCGCCTGACGCGCCGGCGCCTGACCCTGGCCGGCCTGCAGCACGTTGCCCATGAACACCGCGTCGACGGCGGCGGCGTCGACCCCGGCGCGCTGCAAGGCGCCCTGAATCGCGGCCGCGCCCAGCTCGGCGGCCTTGAGGCTCGCGAGAGCCCCCTGGAAGGCGCCGATCGCCGTGCGCGCCGCGGCGCTTATCACTACTGTCACCGCTTTGACCTCCTGGCCGGCGTAAGCCGGCTGTGTCTCGAGTAGCTGCCTCAAGTAGCTGCCCCAAGTAGCTGACTCAAGTATAGGTTCAGCGCCGAAAGGTCACGGTGGCGTCGATGGCCCCCCAGGCGACCATGAGGGGTCGGTAGAGGGAGAACGAGGCAGGAAGCAACACGACTGCGGCCACGCCGGCGGCAGGGCCGACCATCGCGGGGTCGCCCTGGAAGACCCGCAAGCGGTACGGGTGCCTTACCTCGATGCTGCGGCCGTCCTGCTCGAACACCAGGCTGCTGCTCCAGCTCTGCCGGCTAAGCGCGCTGACGACGAGCAGCAGCGCGTTGTCGCTGCCCATCGTGGCCACTGCCTCGTCGATGGCGGCCGTGGCCTCTGGGAACGCCAACGGCGCAAGGTCGAGGTCGATGAGCAGCAGGCTCTTGTCCGGCGCGGCGAAGAAGCGAAGCGCCGGCACGCCGTCGATAGCGGTCATCTCCCAGCCGTCGGCCACCGCAGCGAGGCCGGCCCCGCCAGCAGCGCCGCCAGCAGCGCCGCCACCAGCGTCGCCACCCGCGCCGAGGCTGTCGTCAGCTAGGTCGCCACCCTTTCGCGCCCGGGCAGGGGCTGCCGCCTCCGGCACTGCCACCAGTCGGTAAGTCTCCCCCGCTGGCGAGTGAAGGCGCAGCTCGCCGCCTGACTCCGCGAAGGCGACTCCGAGCAACTGCACGGCGTCGAGCGGTAGCGCCCAGCCGAGCGCTGAAGCGTTGTCTAGCACCGGCGCCGACAGCACCCACTCGTCAGGGCCGGCGTTGCCTGGCCGCTGCAGCAGCGCGTCGGCCGAGCCGGCGAAGAACGTCACCACCCCCTCGGCCCCGTGCCAGGCGAGGACCCCGTCGCCCCTGGTGATGACGTCCCCGAGAGC
>DASROV010000319.1:0-2771 GCA_035646755.1 Trueperaceae bacterium
GGCTGGGTGAGAGCGCACACATACCAACAGCAGGCGCTACCGCGCGAGCTCGAGCCGATCGACTGCGGCTGGGCGGCCGCGTTCTTCCTCTCCGACATGAGCCGCGCCATCACCGGCCAGGTGCTGCGCGTCGACGCGGGCCTCACCACCCTCCTCTACAACAAGGACTTCAGATGAAGATCACCCGCATCGTGGCCGACGAGGTAGTCGTACCGGCGCACCCCGGCACCATCAACTCCGACGGGATGGAGCGGCCCCTTCACAAGCTGGGCACCAAGGGTCGGCCGGCCTGGACCAGGCAGTTCGACGAGATTCCCAAGCTGCTGCTCAGCATGCACTGGGACGACGGGACAGTCGGCTACGGCGAGTGTTACCGCGACCATGACTGGTCGACCGTTGAGGCCGTTGCCAACTCGCTGCTGGGAACGCGAGCAGAGGAGTTGACGCTGCAGGCGCTGCCGATTCCGCGCTGCCGTGAGTACGACGGCTTCGAATGCGCCGTGTGGGACTCGGTAGCCAAGGCGCACGGCCTCAGGGTCGTCGACCTGTTGGGCGGGCCAGTGCGCGAACGGGTGAAGATCGGAGCCTGGTCCGGGCACCGACGAACCGACGAGGTCGGCACCCTCGCCGAGCGGTTCTCGGCGGCAGGTTTCGATTGCATCAAGTTCAAGTGCGATCTCGAGGACGACGTCGCCGGCTGGTGTCGCGAGGTCGCCGCCGCCGCCCCACACATGAAGGTGATACTCGATCCCAACGAGCGCTGGCAGCACCTTCACGAGGCGAGGCGGCGACTGGTCGCCCTCGCTGAAGTTGGCAACGTGCTCTGCGTCGAGGATCCTATTCCGCGCTGGCGGCTCGACGACTACCGGGAGCTTCGGGCCGCGAGCGACGTGCCGGTGGTGCTGCACGTGTCGCTGCCGTACTTCGAGCACGGGCAACGCGTGCAAGACGCGATCCTCGCGCTCACGCAGCGTGCCGTCGACGGCTTCAACTTCAACGCCGGACTGGCTGCGTTCGCTCAGCTAGATCACGTGGCCTCGGCTGCGCAACTCCCGTGCTGGCATGGCTCCGAGCTCGACCTCGGCATATTGGAGGCGATGTACCTGCACTCCTGCACCGCGGCTAGGAGCTGCACATGGCCGAGCGACATTTTCGGACGCCTCATTCGCTCACACGACCTGCTCAAGCAACCGCTCAGGATCGAACCGCCGTACGCCTGGTTGCCGTCGGGCCCCGGGTTGGGGGTGGAGCCCGATCCGGAAGCGGTGCGGGCCCACCGCACCAGGCAGGAGGTCTACGGACAGTGACCCAGGCCGCCAACCCGTTCCCTGCCGGGGACCCGGATCGCCGCTACCTGTGGGACATGCTCGTCGAGCGCGACATCGAGGCGTTCGTAGCCAGCGAGTGGAGCCTGGTCGAGCGTGACTTCGTTGCCGCCGGCTTCCAGGCCATCGACGCCCGCCTAGGGGACAGACCCGACTCCTGGCGGCTGAAGTACCCCACCCTCGACGCGTACCGGGATGACTGGCTAAGTCAGTCGCGGGCCACGATGTCCCGCGCCGACGCCGAGGCGGTGAGAAGCGGCCTTCACGCCACCACTACCCTTCGGGACATCGAGATCGCCGGCGAAAGCGCGCTGGCGCACAAGAAGTTCGACGGCAAGATTCGCCTTCGCGACGGGACCACCGAGGTGCTGCGCTGGCAGACCCTCTACTACTGTCGCAAGGTCGGTGACGAATGGAAGATAACCGGCTTCGTCGGCTACCTTCCCAACCCCATGGGCAGCGACGCTGAGACCACCGGCGAGCGGCGTGGCGCGCCCAAGAGACTGCCGCCGGGCGCCACGCAACATCTGACCGCCGGCCCGTACTCGCCGGTGCTCGAGGTGGCCGCGGCCGACCTGGTCGTGATCTCGGGACAGGCGGCGCTGGCTCACGACGGCTCGGTGGTCGGCGATGACGTGTCGGCCCAGGCCCGCACTACGCTCGAGAACTGCGCGGCTCGCCTGGCGTCGGCCGGCTGCAGCTTCGCCGACGTGTTCAAGGTCAACGTCTACCTCACCGACCTCGGCGACTGGGCGGCCTTCAACGAGGTGTACGCAGAGCTCATGCCCGACCCCAAGCCGGTGCGTACCGCGGTCCAGGCCGGACTGCTTCCTGGCCTGCTGGTCGAGGTCGAGATGTCGGCGGTGAAGGCCAGTCGGTAGGCCCGCGGTTCATACGTTCTTCGGGTCGACCACCAGCACCCAGCCATAACCTGCCGGGTCGAGGTAGGCCCACCTGAGGTAGCAGCGCCGGTAACCACGCGCCCCGCTCCACACCAACTGGTGGGTGCGGTACCAGTTGCCGTCGTTGTCTGACAACGACAAGTCGGCGCGGAACACCGCTCCGGCCCTTAGCGACTCGACGCCCAGGCTCGCGTACGGGAAGCGCGCCTCCAGCAGGTACCCGCCCCGCTCGCCGGTCGGCTCGACGGTGGCCTCTACCGCCTCGGTAGTGAACCAAGCGGCGGCCAGGTCGCGGTTGGCGAGCTCGCGGCTGCCGGTGATGGCTTCGACCCGGACACTGCGGCGCTGGGCGTCGGGAGCGAGGATGAAGCCGGCGACACCGGGGGCGAACGTGGAGTCTTGGCGGGAGGCCGGCCGGAAGTCGAAGTAGACCTGCAGCGAGTCGTTCTCGTAGAGGTCCTCGTCGTTGGCGTCGCTCACGTGCACGTCGTCGGTCACCCGGCAGCTCAAATGAAGAGCGTCTTCGTCCCAGGAGATGGTGGCC
>DASROV010000320.1:0-2905 GCA_035646755.1 Trueperaceae bacterium
GAGGGGGGAGAGCTCTCCGACGAGCCGGTGCCCCCGCCGGCCGGCGACGAGCCGCTGGCGAGCGACCTCGACTCCTTCGTTGGCAGCGCGAACCAGCTCGGCTTCGCCCGTTACCAGGCGGGCGACATGCAAGGTGCGATCGGCTACTACCTGAGCGTGCTCGACATGCAGCCCGACGAGCCGGAGGCGCTGAGGTGGCTGGGCCGGATAGCTTTCGAGCAGGGCGACGAAGCCGAAGCGCAGACCGCGGTCAACTACTTCGGCCGCCTTGTGGAACTCGACCCTGGCGACGAGTCGGCGCAGTTCTTCCTGCGACTCAGCAGGGAGCGGCTCGCGGTAGGGGTCGAGGCGAGCGTGGCGTTCCGCGCCGGCATCGCGTCGTACGAGGCCGGTGAGCTCGATAGCGCGTTGCAGAGCTTCGAGGCGGCGGCCGCGGCGGCGCCGGAATACGTCGACGCCGAAGTCTGGGCGGGACGTACGGCGCTCGAGT
Organism: Trueperaceae bacterium; assembly: GCA_035646755.1. Taxonomy (GTDB): domain Bacteria; phylum Deinococcota; class Deinococci; order Deinococcales; family Trueperaceae; genus DASRWD01. The sequence continues at coordinate 491 of DASROV010000320.1, forward strand.
TGGGTTTGGTCGAGCGGGCGCTCGTGCACTGGGACCGCGTCGTCGCGGCGCGGCCAGGCGACGAGGGGGCGGCGTGGTTCCAAGGGCTGGCGCGGGCGCAGGCGAGGTGGGGGAGCGCCGCTGGCAAGGCCTACTACGAGGGACTCGCGGCCTACGAGGCCGGCGACCTCGAGGCAGCCACGACGAGCTTCGTCGCCGCCACCGCAGCCAACGAGGCGTTCACCGACGCGTGGGTGTGGGCCGCCCGCAGCCTGCAGGAGAGCGACAGGCCCCTCGATTCGATCCCATACTGGGAGCGGGTGCTCGAGCTCGAGCCCGACGACGAGCGCGCTAGCTGGTACCTCGGACGCGCTCGCACGGCCATCGCTCACGGTCGGGTAGCGGGGCCGGCGTACTACGACGCCGTCGCCCGTTACCAAGCAGGTGACGTCGACGGCGCGCTCGAGCTGGTGGAGACCGCGGTGCAGGCTGACCCCGAGTTCTCCGAGGCGTGGGGGCTCAAAGGCCGCATCGCGTTCCAGCTGCAGCGCTACGACGTGGCGGCCGTGGCCTACGAGCGAGCCGCTGAGCTGGAGCCCGGCAACGACGACTACGCGTTCTTCGCGCGCGAGGCGCGCATGCTCAGCGAAGACGAAGGGTCGGACGAGGTAGTTCCAGAACTCCCGATGAGACGGGACAACAGATGATCGTCGGCGACGAACGGGTGCGGGCCCACGGATGAAACAGTACGAGCGACGAACGGATGAGCGTGGCCAGCCGTACCTCGCCACCGATCTTCCCGGCTTCTTCCTCACGCGCCTACCGTTGCTCAACAAGAGCACGGCGTTCACGCTCGAAGAGCGTGAGACTTTCGGCCTCGAGGGCCTGCTCCCTCCTCACGTCGCGACCTTGGAGCAGCAGTTGGTGAGGACCTACGCCAACTACCTGCGCTCGGCCAGCAACATCGACCGCCACGTCTACCTGCGCACGCTCCAGGACCGCAACGAGGTCCTGTTCCACGCGCTGGTCGAAGAGCATCTCGAGGAGATGTTGCCGATCATCTACACGCCGACAGTCGCCGAGGCCGTGCAGCGTTTCAGTCATCTCTACCGCTACCCGCGTGGCATCGTCGTGAGCACCGAGAACATCGATCACGTCGACAGGGTGCTGGCGAACGCACCCATGCCGGACGTGCGACTCGCCGTCGCCACCGACTCCGAGGGCATCCTCGGCATCGGTGACCAGGGCTACGGCGGCATGGGCATTTGCATCGGCAAGTTGGCCCTCTACACGGCCGGGGCCGGGATCGACCCGGCGGTCACGCTACCCATCGAACTTGACGTCGGCACCAACCGTGCCGATTTGCTCGACGACCCGCTCTACCTCGGCGTGCGCCATGAACGGCTCACCGGCCAGCCATATGACGACTTCATCGAGCGCTTCGCCACGGCCTTCAAACGGCGCTTTCCCCGTGCGCTTCTGCAGTGGGAGGACTTCAGTAAGCAGAAGGCCTTCGATGTGCTCGCGCGCTTCCAGGGCGTGCTGCCGTCGTTCAACGACGACATCCAGGGGACGGGTGCGGTCGTGCTCTCCGGCCTGCTCGCCGCCTCGCGCAAGACCAAGCGGCCGCTGCTCGACGAGGTCATCCTCGTCCACGGCGCCGGTGCGGGAGGGGTGGGCGTTGCCAACCAGGTAGTGGCCGGCCTGGTGAGGCAGGGCGCCAGCGACGCCGAGGCAAGAAGCAAGGTCTTCCTCATCGACTCACGTGGGCTGGTGCTTGCCGACCGCGCAGGGCTCGAAGCCTACAAACTGCACCTGGCTCACGACCCCGCCGAGGTGGCCGGCTGGCGTGTCGCCGGGGCCATTCCGACGATGCTCGAGACCGTCCGCCAGGCCGAGGTCACGGTGTTGCTCGGCCTCTCCGGTCAGCGTGGTGCATTCAACCGCGAGGTCGTCGAGGCCGTCGCGGCCAACACGCCGTCGCCGCTGGTGTTCGCGTTGTCGAACCCAACCGACAACAGCGAAGCGGTGCCTGAAGACGTCTTCGAGTGGTCTCAGGGGCGTGCCATCGTCGCTACGGGCAGCCCGTTCCCGGAGGTCGAGTACGGCGGAGTTCGCCACCCCATCGGTCAGGGCAACAACGCGTTCATTTTCCCCGGGTTGGGGCTCGGCGCGCTCATGGCGAAGGCTCGCCAGGTCACGCCCGGGATGCTCACCGCGGCTGCCGAGGCGCTCGCTGACTACACCGATCCCGCCTCGATTAGCGCCGGGGCGGTCTACCCGCCGATCAACGCCCTTAGGCGCGCAAGCAAGCATGTCGCGGCGGCGGTGCTGGCGCAGGCGATGGCAGAGGGCAGCGCGACCACGACCGTGGAAGGTGACCTCGACGAGGCCGTCGCGGCAGCCATGTGGGAACCGCGCTATGTGCCCATAAGG
>DASROV010000321.1:0-2949 GCA_035646755.1 Trueperaceae bacterium
CAGTGCGGTGTTCGGCAGCATGGGTAGCGTCGCGGAGAACGTCGCGCAAGCGCGCGACGCCGTCGCCCCCAAGTTGAGCTAGCGGTTCAAGCCGCCTGGCTGAAGCGCCCCAAGCTCCTGAAGCGCTGGTAACGCTGCGCAAGCAGGGCCTGCGGCGAAAGTCCGGCCAACGCCGTCAACTCCTCAACCAACACCTGCCTCACCGTGGCGATCGCGGCTTCACGCGAGTTGTGGGCGCCGCCCAATGGCTCTTCGATGACGCGGTCGACGACGCCGACCTCGACGAGGTCACGGGCGGTGAGGCGAAGGGCCTCGGCGGCGCGTTCGGCCTCGCCGGCGTCGCGCCACAAGATCGCGGCGCACGACTCGGGGCTTATCACCGAGTAGATGGCGTTCTCCAAGATGAGCACGCGGTTGGCGACGCCTATCGCCAGCGCCCCGCCCGACCCGCCTTCGCCGATGACCACGCTGATGGCCGGCACCTCGAGCCGGCTCATGCGTTGGATGCTGGCGGCGATAACCCACGCCTGGCCCTGCTCCTCGGCGGCCAGGCCGGGATACGCGCCGGGCGTGTCGATAAGACAGATCACCGGCAGCCTGAACTTGTCGGCGAGGTCGAACATGCGCATGGCCTTGCGGTAACCGCTCGGATGGCTCATGCCGAAGTTCCTGGTGATGTTCTCCTTGGTGTCGCGGCCCTTCTGCTGCGCGACGACCACCACCTGGCGATCGTCGAGTTCGGCCAGGCCGGTGACCATCGCCGGGTCGTCACCGAGGGTGCGGTCACCGTGAAGCTCCTGGAAGTCCTCGAAAGCCGTGGTCAGGTAGTCAAGGCCGGTGGGCCGGCCCGCCGCGCGCGCGACCTGGACCCGTTGCCAGCGGGTGAGGTTCTCGAAGGTGTCGCGTTTCAGGCGATCGAGCCGCGTCTGCAGAGCGGCGATCTCGTCAGAGAGGTCGATCTCCTGTTCGGTGGAGTACGCCTGCATGTCGCGGATCTTCGCCTCGAGGTCCTCGATCGGCTTCTCAAACGGCAGCGGCATGGATCTCTTTCGGTTCGCTCTCGAGCACGCCGCTGGTAAGGGCCCTTAGCACCGACGTGAGGCGGGCCTTGAGCTCCGTGCGGACCACGACGTCGTCGACCATGCCCTTCTGCAAGAGGAACTCGGAGCGCTGGAAGCCCTCGGGAAGGTCCTGCTTGATCGTCTGCTGGATCACGCGGGGGCCAGCGAACGAGATAAGCGCCCCCGGCTCGGCGTAGATAACGTCGCCGAGCGTCGCGAAGCTGGCGGTGACGCCCCCGGTCGTCGGGTCGGTGAGGACGCTAAGGTAAGGAAGGCGGTGCTGAGCCAGTCTATCGATGGCCATGGTCGTCTTGGCCATCTGCATGAGCGAGAGCGCCCCTTCCTGCATGCGGGCGCCGCCGGAGGCCGTGATCGCTACCAGAGCGCGGCCCTCTTCCACCGCCCGTTCGGCGGCCCTGGCGATCTCTTCGCCCACGACGGAGCCCATCGAGCCACCGAGGAAGAAGAAGTCCATGACGACGAGCGCCACGCGCTGAGCGCCGATCTCCGCGCCGCCGGTGACTATCGCGTCGGGACGGCCGTGCTTCTGACGGTTCTTCTCGATGCGCTCGACGTATGGCTGGGTGTCCTCGAACTCGAGCGGGTCGTCGGCCTGTATGTCGCCCGACCACTGCACGAACGAGCCTTCGTCGACCAACATCGCGATGCGCGCATCGACCGGCATGCGGTAGTGATGCCCGCACTCCGGGCAGACGTAGAGGTGCGCGATGAGGTCCTTGCGGTAGATCTGGGAGTTGCACGAATCGCACTTGAGCCACAAGCCAGCGGGACTGTTGTCGTCCTCTTTGCGGGTTGGTCGGTTGCGTCTGAACAGTCGCTCAAGCGCCATGTCGCCTCCTGGGCGCTGCGGCCGCTTGTGACATCGTGTGGGGCCTCGGCACGCACCATACTAGCAGTCGACCGCTTGTTCGCCCTGCAGCCCCCCAACTCGAACCTCAGTTCTCGCTCGGCTCGGCTCGGTTCGTCTGTGACACGTTCATTACCAGCTCGTCAGTTGCCCGCTCGGCACTTTCGTCATCACTGGCGCCGAGCTCAAGCGGCTGCTCGACGTCGCTAACGGGTGGCGTACCGCCGGCGTCGGTGGCCAGCGCCGCGAGCGGCTGGCTTGCCAGCGACGCGCGGGGCGTGCCGTCTGGGGCAAGCATCTCGCTGGTGCCGGTGAAGAATGCGCCCTCTTCGATGTCGAGGGAGGCCGCCCGCACGTTGCCGATCAACTCTCCCCCACTCCAGATCTCGACCTTGCCGCCGGCCACCACGTCGGCACGCACGCGGCCAAGGATCTTGACCTCGTCGGCCTCGACCAGCTCGCCCTCGACGACCCCGGCCTGTGACACCTCGAGCACGCCCTTGACCTTGACGTTGCCCTTGACGTGGCCGTGCACCCGCACCCGGCCCTCGCCGATTAGTTGACCGATGAGCGTGGTCCCTCGGTGGATGTACGTGAAGGGCTCCTTGCGCACAGTCTCGGGCTTGGCCTTGTCGTTGCGGCGGAACATGCATGCCTCCGAAAACCTTTGGTCGCCTGTCGTCTCGAGCAGAGCCTTCACGGGTGCCCGGTGGCGCTGACCCGGCGGGCCCGGGCGGGTAGGTTACCTAAAGGTTCTAACGGATGACCCGGCGGCAAGGCGAGAAGCTGCACACGTTGGGCGTTAGCCCAAACCCTCACGATGTGCGTCGTATCCTAGCGGAATGGAACGAGCCAGAGTCGTTCTGGTCACGAACGTGGGCCAGGGATTCGGTCGCGCAGTGGCGTTGGCCTACGGTCGCGCTGGCTATCACGTGGTTTGTGCCGACCGGGACGTAGATCTGGCGAGCAAGACGGCGGCCGAAGTCGAGGAGCTCGGCGGCCAGGCGATACCCATTCAGG
>DASROV010000322.1:0-2394 GCA_035646755.1 Trueperaceae bacterium
GTGGAGGGCCAGCAGGGCTTGCAAGGAAAGGAACTCGCACTCCAGTTCCGGGCCGGTTGACTGCGCCAGGCCGGTCTCGATGAGAGCGCGAGCTTCAGGCATGCGGCCGATCGCGATGGCCGAGGCCGTGGCCGCGCGCAGCAGCTCGGGGTCGGCGGCCGCCCGTAGCTGTGGGTGTTGCTCCCAGATGGCCCAGGCCTCGGCCATCGCGATCGGCCGCATGCCTGAAGCTCGCGCTCTCATCGAGACCGGCCTGGCGCAGTCAACCGGCCCGGAACTGGAGTGCGAGTTCCTTTCCTTGCAAGCCCTGCTGGCCCTCCACTCGGGTGACGTCAAGCGCGCCGACCAGCTCATCAGCCGGGCGCTGAAGCAGCTCGAACGGCTCGAAGCCCCGCGCCTGCGCGCCACAGCCCTGCTCAACCGCGCCGCTATCCTGCGCATGCTCGGAGACTACCGGGGCATGGGAGCGTGCCTCGACGAGTGCTTGCGCATCCGCAGCCAGGCGGGCGACGGGCCCGCCTACGCCTTCGCCGCGGCCGCGCTCGCCGAGCTGCGCATCGAGCAGGCTCGCTACGAGGAGGCCGACGAGTTACTGACCGAGGCCATCGCCACGCTCGAGCTCTATCCCCCCAACCGCTACCTGATCAACGCCCGCTCGATGGCGTGCTCCCTCGGCATCGCGCAGGCGACGCCGATGAGCCGGTTGTCCGCGCTGCAGCAGGCGGAGACGGCGCTGCAGGCGGCTCGCGACCTGGGCAACCCGCGAGTGGTGCGCGAGCTGTTGTTCGACGCGGCCATGGCCAACACGGCCGTGGGCGACGCCGGGAAGGGGGAGTCGTTGGCGCGCGAGTCGCAGGCGCTGTCCGAGGCCGCCGGCGCGTCGCCGACCGACACCTATCGCGCGGCCTGGGCGCTCGGTCTGGCGCGCGAGGGACAGGGCGACGAAGCCGGCGCGGTGCGGCACCTGAGCGAGGCCCTCGCCCTGGCGGTCGAGGTGGAGAACGCCATCGATACCCACAAGATCGGGCTCGAGCTGGCGCGCCTCAGGAACGACCGAAGCGCCGCGCAGGCGAACCGCACCTGGTTCGACGAACGCGGCCTGCTAAACGGCGTGGCCATCGCCGACCGGCAACTCGGCGCGTCGGCGTCGTCGCGCGCGGACAGCGGTGAACGGACCTCGCGCCTCGAGGTCCTCGGCCCCATGCAGCTGCGCGGCGAGGAGACCGTCGTGGTCAGGGGCGAGAAGCGCCGGCGGCTGCTGGCGCTGCTGCTCGAGGCCCGCGTCAGCGGTCGTGGCGGCGTCGCGAAGCTCGCCATCCTCGACGACCTCTACCCCGAGCAGGACGAGCTCAAGGCCGCCTCGAGCCTCAAGGAGCTGGTGCACGGCGTGCGCAACGCTCACGGCCCCGACCTCATCCTCACCACGCCCGACGGCTACGCGCTTGGCAACTGCGACTCCGACGTCGAGGAGTACCTGGAAGCGCCCGACGCCGCCCTCTGGCGCGGTCCTTACTTGGATGGCATGGAGGTGGACGGGATCTTGCGCGACACGCTCTACCTGGCGCTGGCGCGCCACACGCGGGAGATGCTCGCCAGCGACCCGCGCACCGCCAGCCGCCTGGCGCGGCTGCTTATCGAGGCCGAGCCCTACCGCGTCGACTACCTGGCGACGGGCCTCGAGGCGTACCGCGCCGCGGGCAACCACCGTAGCCTCGAGCGGCTCTACCAGTCGGCCAGGATCCGCCTCTCCGAGCTGGGCGAGACGCTGCCCCGGCGTTGGCAGCTGTTCCTGACCAACCAGTAGCGGCGAAACACGCCCAACTCCTGACCGGGCCATGACCGGCAGGCACCTAACCTCAACCCCTGGACATGGGCGCGCGCGTGGCGTAAGACGCCGCGTCAACGGTCTGGAGGGAGTCAGCATGAGGTCGATCATGGAGAAACGAAGGAGGCTGGCCGCGCCGTTCCTGGCACTAGCCGCCCTCTTCGCGCTTACGGCCTGCGGGGGCGGCGGACCGACGTTCCCGGAGGTGTTCCTCGAGGAGAACGCCTGGCAGGGCGGGGTCCCGTCGGACGCGCGAGTAGTCGAGCCCGACGAGTTCCGGCGCATGGTTGGTCAAGGCGAAGTAGAGCTCACCAGCACGCTCATGGTCGAGGAGGCTGCCGCTACGCGGGAGGCCGAGTTCGACGAGAACAGCCAGTTCCTGGAGAGCACTCCCGATCTCTCCCCGGCGCTGCAGGACCTGCTAGACGCGCTGGCCGGCGTCGAGGACTTCGCCGGCGACCAGGCTTTCGAGCTTCCTACCGGCGACAGCGTGGTGCTCGAGGGTCTCGGCACCCGCGTGGACAACGCCGTGGTCATCACCCAACTGGCCGCCAGCGTCGACAATGCCC
>DASROV010000323.1:0-2687 GCA_035646755.1 Trueperaceae bacterium
GCCCCCATCCATCCCGGTTACGCGACGTGGCAGGATGTTCTTTTCCAGAGCGTGTCGGCCGTGGAAACCGGCGACCTGACTCCGGAGGCGGCCGTGGAGTTGGCGGTCGCACAGATGCAGCGCCAACTTGCGGAGCAGGTAGTCATCCGCTGAAGCATTCAACGCGCCGTGGCCCGCGCTAGATCAGTGACCGGGATCCCAGTGAGTTCGTTCGACTAGGCATGACGGGGGGTCGCGGTTGAAGCGTTACCTTACGCCTTTCCTCTTCCTCCTTCCGGCGTCCGTTCTCATCGTCGTCTTCTTCCTGGTCCCCGTGGTCGTGACGGTTTACCTGTCGCTGACCGACATCTCGATCATCACCTTTCGCGATCCCTCTTGGGTGGGCTTGGATAACTACCGCTACCTGCTCGGCGACCCGTTCATGTCGCGCATCTTGCTGAATACCATCCGCTACGTCGGCCTCACTCTGGCGTTCAATGTGTTGATGGGGTTGGCCATCGCCCTGACGAGTTCGCTCATGCCAGAGCGTGTGGGCGACCACGTACGGTCGCTCTGGTTGTTGCCGCGCATCCTTCCCCCCGTGGTGTATGTCTTCGTCTGGCAGGGGCTGCTGGCACGCGCGCCATACGGCCTGGTGAGCAGCCTCACCGGGGTCGACGAGAGTTGGATCAGTGCCGCGCCGTGGACCACCATCATCCTCGCAAACGGCTTGGTCGGCGCATCATTCGGGATGCTCCTCTTCACATCGGCCATCCGCGCCATCCCGCGCGACCTGTTCTACGCGGCGGCAGTCGACGGCGCCGGCACCTGGGGGACCATCCGCCGGGTGGTGTTGCCACTGCTACGCTGGCCCATTCTGTTCGTGACGGTGTACCAGACGCTGTCGCTGCTCACCTCGTTCGAGTACATCCTCCTTCTCACCGACGGCGGCCCCGGCCTGTTCCGCACCACCGTCTGGTCGCTCCACGCCTATAAGCTGGCGCTGTCGAACTACTTCGGCAACGTCGAATTCGGCCTCGGGGCCGCGATGGCTACCTTCCTCGTGGTGATCGGCGTGGGCGTCTCGCTGCTGTACCTGCGCCTGTTCCGCTTCGACGCGCTCGTCGGCGAACCGAAGATCGAAGTCAACTGATGCCCCTCCTGCCACGGCGTTGGCCCCTCATCCTGTTCCTGGTTCTGCTCGTTTCGCTGCCGCTCGTCGCGGGCCTGGCGTGGCTCATCATTACCGGCGCCTTCGACCGGGTGTTCGGCCTCGTGCCGCAGGGAACCTTCAACCCGCAGAACTGGCGCTTTCTCTGGTTGTCGTCACTCAACGGCCGACCAGCGGTATGGGTGGCGCTCGGCAACTCTGTCATCTTCGCCATAGCGGTCGCTCTCATCGAGTTGCTGGTCGCTTCCATGGCCGCCTACGCCATCTCTCGCATGCGCTTCCCATTCCGCCGCGCGTACCTCGGCTCGGTCTTGATGCTTCACGCCTTCCCCGCCATCAGCCTGATCATCGCGCTCTTTTACATTCTGCGGCTACTAGGGCTGTTCGACACCCTGATCGGGGTGATCCTGGTCAAGGCTGCGCTCGAGTTGCCGCTGGGCATCTGGCTCCTGAAGGGCTTCTTCGATAACCTTTCCTGGGAGATGGAGATGGCCGCATTGATCGATGGTGCATCGCGCTGGACGGTGTACTGGAAGATCGCCCTGCCGCTGGTACGTCCCGGGCTACTGGCACTCGGCACCTTCGCATTGCTCTCTGCGTGGGGCGAGTTCATCTTGCCGTTCACGCTGATTGTGTCCGGGCGCAACTGGACCATGGCGCTCTACCTGCAGAGCTTCCTCGGAGAGTCGTTCGCCGAATACGGCCTCATCGCGGCCATCGGTTTCTTCTACGCCCTGCCTGTCATCCTCCTCTTCCTATTAGGCCAGCGTTACCTACTTAATATCTATTCGGGAGGCGCCAAGGGATGACGCGTACCGTCGAGCTTCTGTCAACAGCGGGGTGCTCAGCCCGTAGGCTCGGGTTCCGGGCCGCCGAGGCCAGTGCGCGATGAAGGGCGTGAACATTCGTCTAAAGAATCTCGTCAAGCACTTCGGGGCTGTGAAGGCACTCAAGACGCTCGACCTCGAACTCAGCGGAGGCGAGATGGTAGCCTTCCTGGGGCCATCGGGTTGTGGTAAGACCACCACCCTGCTGCTAATCGCCGGCATCTACCGGCCAACGGCGGGCGAGATCTATTTCGACGACATTCGCATCGATCCATTGCATCCACGCGAGCGGGACATCGGCATGGTGTTCCAGTCGTACGCGCTGTACCCGCACCTGACCCTGTTCGAGAACATCGCCTTTCCCCTGCGGCTCAAGCGTTGGCCAAAGGAGGAAATCCGGGCCAAGGTGGGGCAGACCGCTGAGTTGTTGGGCATCGGGGAGCAACTCCAACGCCGTCCCGCGCAGGTGTCAGGCGGGCAGCAGCAGCGGGCGGCGCTGGCGCGGGCGCTGGTCAAGGAGCCACAGGTGCTGCTCCTAGACGAGCCTTTGTCGAACCTCGACGCCTTGATAAGGCTTCAGGCGCGCGCCGAGATCCGTCGGCTGCAGCAGGATCTGGGTATCACGAGCATCCTGGTGACCCACGACCAGTCTGAGGCGCTCGCCATGGCGGACCGGATAGCCGTGTTCTCGGTGGGCGAGGTGCAGCAGT
>DASROV010000324.1:0-5237 GCA_035646755.1 Trueperaceae bacterium
CTGGTGGCGAACGCACACTTGGAACCGTGGGCTCGCGAGGGCCGCGACTTTCGACCCGGGAGGAACCACATGACACGTAAGCGCATACCTGTTGGCCTAGTCTCATGTTCGCTCGCCCTGTTGGCGCTCGTCGCCACGGGCACGGCTTTGGCCCAATCATCGACCGCGCTGAGGGTCGCCGCGACCGCCAGCGTCACCACCTGGGACCCGAGCCTGTCGTTCTCGACCGAGGCCATCTACCTGGCCAACATCTACGAGCCCCTGCTGTGGGCCAACCCCTCCGGCTCGGCTGAGCCGTTCACGCCGGCCCTTGCCACCAGCTGGGAAGTGGCTGAGGACGGCCTGTCGTGGACGTTCCACCTACGCGAGGGCGTGGCCTTCCACGACGGCGCCACGCTGAACGCCGAGGCCGTCAAGCGCTCCCTCGACCGGCACCGCGAGATCGGCGGCGCAGCGTTCATCTGGGCTCCCGTCGACGAGATCGTGATCGTCGACGACCTCACCGTGCGCTTCAATCTGTCGTACGCCGCCCCGCTCGACCTGATCGCGTCGTCGCTCTACGGCGCCTGGATCGTCAGCCCCGACGCGCTCGATGCCGTGGCCGCCGACGAGACCTACTTCGAGGCCGGCATCGGCGCCGGCACCGGCCCGTACAAGCTCAGCAGCTACCTGCCCGACAGCGAGGTGGTGCTCACCGCCTTCGACCGCTACTGGGGCGGCTGGGACGACGCCGAGCACTTCAGCAACGTGGTCGTCAGCATCGTCTCCGACCAGGTGATCCAGGAGCAACTGCTGCGTGCCGGCGAGGTCGACCTGGCGCTCAGCCTGCCGCCCGCCTCCCACGAGGCGTTCGCCGCCAATCCGGCCTACGACGTGAAGGTGGAGACGACGCCGTTCAATTACGTCGGCTTCCTCAACACCTTGCGGCCGCCGCTCGACGACGTGCGCGTTCGGCAGGCCATCTCATACGCGGTGCCGTACGCCGACATCATCGAGGTGGGCGTCGAGGGTCTCGGCACGCAGGCCCGTGGACCGGTTCCTGAGGGCATCTTCCCGTACTCCGAAGAGGTGCCGCAGTACAGCTACAACCCTGAGCGGGCGCGCCAACTGCTGGCCGAAGCCGGCCTTGCCGACGGCTTCTCCCTGCGCCTTACCTACGCCGCCGAGAACGTGGTCGAGCGCAACTTCGCCCCCGTGTTCGCCGACGCACTGGCCGATGTCGGCATCGACGTCTCCATCGAGCCGATGCTCTTCAACCAGCAGTGGGCGTTGTCGAAGGACGATCCAGCCAACGCCCAGGACATCTTCCTGCTGCTCTACTGGCCGACGTACTCCGACGCCGGCTCCGACAACCTGTGGTCGATGTTCCACAGTAGCGAGGTGCCGTTCTTCAACCTCAGCTACTGGGCAAACGAGGAGTTCGACGCCCTTGTCGACGAGGCCATAGTCCTCGCCGGCACCGACCGCCAGGCGGCACAGGACCTCTACGTCGAGGCCATGACGCTGCTCGTCGACGAGGCCCCCGGGCTGTTCTTCATGGACGTCGGCGCCTGGTACGCGGTCCCCACCTACCTGGCTGGCTTCGAGTACAACATCAACTACCCGTTCGCGACCTTCTTCTACCCACTGCACCTGGCGCAGTAGGAACGCCTTACTATCGTCACCGAGGGGCGGCCCGCCGAGCACCGCCGGCGGGCCGCCCGTTTCCTTAGCTGATGCAAATACTTACCTTCGTCTCCCGCCGTTTGGCGTTCTCAGCCCTGGTGCTGTTCGGTGTCGCCTCGCTGGTGTTCGTGCTCACGCGCACAATCCCGAACGAGCCGGCGGCGCTTTACCTTGGGCCGCGGGCACGGCCGGCGGAGATCGCGGAGGTAAACGCGCGTTTCGGCTTCGACCGCCCCCTTAGCGAGCAGTACGTGCGCTACCTGCGCGCCCTTGTCGGCGGCGACCTCGGGATGTCGCTCGCTACCAAGCGCCCGGTCGCCCTCGAGCTTGGGTCGCGCTTGGCCGCCACCCTCGAACTGCTCGGCGCCGCCATGCTCATCGCGGTCGTGGTCGGCGTCCCACTAGGGGTGGCGTCGACACGCCTGCGGGGCCGCGCCAGCGACGCGCTGGTGCGGGTGACCTCGGTCATCGGCGTGTCGATGCCCGCCTTCTGGCTCGGCCTGCTCTTGCAGATGCTGTTCGTGCACGCCCTCGGCTGGTTCCCGGTGGCGGGTAGGGTCGACGCGGGGCTACGGTTCATCAGCCCGCTCGACACGGTCACGGGCTTCTACCTGATCGACGCGCTGGTCACCGGTAACCTCGTCGCGCTCCGCGACGCCTTCATGCACCTGGTGCTGCCGGCAGTTACCTTGGCGGCCTACCCCATCGGCCTAGTAACGCGCATGACCCGCGCCGCCATGCTCGAGGTGCTGTCGCAGGACTACATCAGGACCGCGCGGGCCTACGGCATCTCTGAGGCACGGATCCACGGCCGGCTGGCGCTACGCAACGCCATCGGCCCGACACTCACGGTCATCGGCCTTACCCTGGCCTTCCTCCTCACCGGCGCCTTCTACGTCGAGGTCATCTACAACTGGCCAGGTCTCGGCTCGTTCACCGTCAGGTCGTTCCTCAACCTCGACTACCCTGCGATCCTCGGCATGACCCTCTTCGGCGCCGCCGGCTACGTGGTCGTCAACCTCCTCGTCGACCTGGCGCAGATCGCCGTCGACCCGCGCGTGCGGGTGGGTTGAGGCTCGCCGTGGCCTGGCGCCGGATGTTCATGGGCCAGCGCGGCGACGCGGCCGCGAGTCAAGCGGACGACCTCGACCTGCACAGCCCTGCCGGCGACGGTGGCGGCTTCACCTGGCGGCGAGCCTGGCGGGTGCTCCGCCGGGACCCGCTGGCGCTGTTCGGACTTGCCATCATCGCCGTGCTGGTCGTGGCCGCTGCCTTCGCGCCGTACCTGGCGCCGTACCCCGAGCACGGCGCGGGACGCTCGAGCGTCGACACGCGCATGCAGCCGCCATCGCCCGAGTTCAGGCTTGGCACCGACCGGTTGGGCCGCGACGTGCTGAGCCGCGTCATCTACGGCGCCAGGCCGGCGCTCACCGCCTCCTTGATCGTCGTCTTCCTGGCTGTCGGTATCGGGGCGCCGCTCGGAGCGCTGGCCGGGCTGCTCGGTGGTTGGGTAGACGAGGTCGTCATGCGCGTCTCCGACCTGTTCCTGGCCTTCCCCTCGCTGTTGCTGGCGATGGCGATAGTGGCGTTGCTCGGCCCGTCGCTCACCAACGCCGTGGTGGCCCTGGCCGTGTCGTGGTGGCCGTGGTACACACGCCTGGTGCGCGGCGTGGCGAGTTCCCTCCGTCAGCAGGCGTTCGTGGAAGCCGCGCGGGCGCTAGGCGCGCGCACCCCCGCCATCACTTTGCGGCACATCCTGCCGAACGCGGTCGCGCCCGTTCTTGTCCAGGCGTCGCTCGACGTCGGCACCGTCATCCTGGCCACCACCGGCCTGGCGTTCCTCGGCCTCGGCACGCAGCCCCCAGCCGCCGATTGGGGCCTGATGATCGAAGACGGCCGCGCGCTGCTGCGCACCGCCTGGTGGACCTCGACGTTCCCCGGCATCGCCATCTTCGTCACCGTGCTGGCCTTCAACCTCGTGGGCGACGCCCTGCGCGACCTTTTCGACCCGCGGGAGTACCGCTAGTGCACGGCGCGCTTTCGTACGCGGCGCTTTCGCAAGTTCCGCAGCGCCGAGCGAGCGCTGCCGTGGCACGACCGCCGTGCCCAGAGAGGCAACGATGAGCAAACCGTTCGGCATCGCCGGAGTCCAACTGGCAGTGGCGCCGTGGGATCCCGACGCCACGTTCGAGAAGATCGCCGCCATCACGCGGCGCATCGCGCAGGGCTTCCCGTGGGTAGGCATGGTGGTGTTCCACGAGCTGGCGGCGTCGGGCCTTGTCCAGTTCGACCGGCTGCCGAGCCCCGAGGAGTGGGCGCGTGTGCGCGCGCCCATCCCGGGCCCGCTCACCGACCGGCTGTGCGCGCTCGCCAAGAGCGAGGGGCTGTGGCTGGTGCCCGGTTCGCTCTACGAATCCGACGGCGAGCGGCTTTACAACACCGCCATCGTCATCTCCCCCGATGGCGAGATCACGGCGCGCTACCGCAAGATGTTCCCGTGGTACCCGTTCGAGGCCGAGACCACGCCGGGGAGTGAGTACTGCGTGTTCGACGTGCCCGACGTCGGCCGCTTCGGCCTCTCGATCTGCTACGACATGTGGTTCCCGGAGACCGTGCGCACCCTCGCCTGGATGGGCGCGGAGGTGATCCTCCACCCCACGATGACGCCCACGCAAGACCGCGAGCTCGAGCTGGTGCTCAGCCGCGCCCACGCCATCACCAACCAGGTCTACTTCGTCGACGTCAACGGCGTCGGGCCCTGGGGCGGCGGACGCTCGTTGGCCGTCGACCCGGAGGGCCGGGTCCTCCACGAGGCCGGCGAGGCCGAGACGTTCTTCACCGTGCTCATCGAGCCGGGCCGCGTGAAGCGGGTGCGGGAGATGGGAACGCTGGGGCTGGTGCAGAGCTGGAAGCAGCTACGCGACGCCGGCATGCGCTTCCCGCCGTACCAGGAAGGCGGCGAGCGGGGTGCGGTGTTCGAGGGGTTGGGCCCGTTGGCGACGCCGACGGAGGTGCCGTAGCGGCGGCGGGCGTACCCGGATTCACTAATTGGCTGGTGCCGGCGGAGGCGCTGCTACTAGCTTAACCGCGAGTCGAAGCTGAAGGATTCCGCCTCAGCGATGCTCACCGATGGCCAATCGGGATGCTCAGGTGACAACAAAACGTTGAACTCGCTGGGAATGAGGGCCGTGGGGACGCGAAGAGCGACGCTCCGTCCAGTCGCCAACCAAGCATCGCCGATCTTCTGCGTGGCGCGGAGATCGGTAAGGTTGTTCCAGCCAACATCCAGGGCCAATAGGTCGACTGTCTCGATGAGTTCGTCAGGAACTGTGGCCGGGATTATGACGTACTCCGCCCCCAACAGTTGAGGACGTTCCAGGTGTACCACCGTCTCCAACGCCGCAAGGGCCCTCGACTGACTCGTGTACACCATCCGACGGCCACGTGAGTTCCATCTCCCCGAGACGTCGATGCTTCCGCGCCCACTGAACGCAGCGCTCGGAGGTGTCGCGTAGATGCGTTTCGTAAGCCTGTAGACGTTCAGCCGTAGACCCCATACTCGATTCGCTTGA
>DASROV010000325.1:0-3096 GCA_035646755.1 Trueperaceae bacterium
GCGTAACCGCCGCCGAGAACCTCGCGGCGGACTTCATCCCCTACGACGAGATGCCTCCCGAGCGCGGCGGTGACTTCGTCGGCGGCGTCGACCGGTCGATAGCCGAGCTCGCGGGCACGCTCGTTGGCGAACAGCGGGTCCGGGCTCGCGGACACCCCGTAGACGACGTCGAACCCGATATCCGGGTGCTCAAGGCCGATCAGCACCAGCTGGGCAAGGTCCCTCGCGCTCGTCCATAGCCGCAGCGAGCGTGCGTCAGTGACTTTTCGATCGGCGTTGCCGATGCGGATCACGAGTGTGGCGATGCCGTAGCGCTGAGCGTAGGTACGGCAGGCCAGCTCACCGAACGCCTTGCCGAGGCCGTAGACGGCGTCGGGTGCGAACTCGGCGTCGTCACCGCGGAAGCCGGACAGCGGATGCAGCCCCAGCACGTGATGACTGCTGGCGTATACCAGACGCACCACGCCGCTCGCCCTCACCCCTTCGAGGAGGTTGACGGTGCCGGTGAAGTTAGCGTCGAGCGAGTCCTCGAAGCGCAGCCCTAGGCCGTGGACACAGGCCAGGTGCAGTACCGCGTCGACACCCCTGACTGCGCCCGCGACGTCCCGGTACTCGGCCAGGTTCCCGATCAACACGGTCTCCCCTGCGTATGGCGCCGGCGCCGGCTCGCGGTCGAAGAGCAACAGGTCGTGAGTGTGGCGCAACAGCGGCCGAAGGGCGGTGCCCACCCGGCCCGCCGCACCGGTGACGAGCAGGCGCGGTCGTGCCGGCGCGGATGTCATCTCGCGCAGTGCGGCGCTTGCGCCCGCGTCACCTTGACACCGCTGAGGCCCACACGTAGGCTGCGTCCAAGCATGTCTGGTCATACCACCTTACCGGGGCAACGAGCTAGTCGAGCCGAGCCGACGGATCCCGCTAACGCCAGTCCGGCCGAGATGAGCCTCGACCCGGTGTCGCGGACGTCGCTAACTGGGTCGGTCGCCGAGCGACTCGAGCACTGGATCGTCTCAAGCCGCCAACCCGCCGACGCCCGTTTGCCGAGCGAGCGCGAGCTGGCCAAGCGTTTCGCGGTGAGCCGCATCGTGATAAGGGAGGCCCTTGGGCGCCTCGAGGCGCGCGGCCTCATCGACGTAAGACCGGGCGTGGGCACGTTCGTGGCCGCGATCGGCACCGGCCGCGCGATGCAATCGCTAAGCCTCTACCTGTCGCGGCGCGAGGTCGGGTTCGAGCATCTGTTCGAGGTGCGCCTCGCCCTGGAACCGGCCATGGCGGCCGCCGCGGCCCGCAGCGCCGACGAGGACGCCGTCGCGGCGATGTTCGCCACCGTCGACCTCACCGACGGCATCGTGCGGGACCTCGCCAAGGAGCCCGATGCACTCGAGTCCTACGCCTGGGCCGACCTCGAGTTCCATCAGTTGCTGGCGCAGGCCAGCGACAACCCGCTCTACGATGTGCTCTTGGCCCCGCTCATCGACCGCCTGCTCGACGTGCGCCGCAGCGGCGCGCTGCTGCCGGGCGCCGCGACCAAGGCCAACGAAGGACACCGCGAGGTGCTCAACTTCGTGGCCAGCGGTCAGGCCGAGCGAGCCGCCGAGGCCATGCGCAAGCACCTGCTCTACGTCAAGGGCCTGCTCGATGCGTCCAGCGAGGACGAGCCCGTCGGCCCCAGTGGCGACGAGAGCAGAGCCGAGAACCACAACCCTGACGACATCGAGGAGAGCGCATGACACCGATCGACGAGAGCCGGCGCCGAGCCATGATTGCCGCCGTCGAGGCGTACTTCGAGGCCTGCAACGCCGCCAGCCGCGAGCGCTTCGCCGCCGTGCTCACCGAGGACTGCGTCCACTACTTCCCTCCCGAGACGGGCAGTCCCTACCTCGGCCGCAAGGCCATAGCCGAGCTGTGGATCGGCTTCGTGCGGCAGAAGGGCTCGCAGTGGACCATCGACCGCATGGTCTGCGACGGCGAGCAAATCTGCGTCGAGTGGACGCACTTCAAGCCGCTAGCCGGCGAGCGCATCCGTGGCTCGGAGTGGTACACCTTCGCGGCCGACGGCAGGATCGACGGCATCTGGGCCCACTACGCCTCACCGCGTGACCCCGACCGGCCAGCCAACGAACTCGCCGGCTTCCCCTACGAGCGGCACGGTTACGCCATGCAGCCACCGGCGCTTAGCGAGCGCATCGCGGCCGAGCGGCAGCGGAACCTCGCGGCCGAGGGCGCAGCATGACGCCGGCGATGACGCCGGCGATCACTCCGCTCGGCGAGGAGACGCGGCGGGCCCTCGAGGACGCGAGCGGCGCCACGCTGGCGACGGTGTTGTTCATGCACGGCTTCACCAACCAGGTGATAGGCGGCGTCGCCCGCTTGCGCGTCGGCGGGTCCCGCATGATCGGCGTCGCGCGCACCCTGCGCTACATCGCGGCGCGCGACGACCTCGAGACCTTGGCGCTGTGGAAGCGTGCTGACAACCCGCAGCGGCGCATCGCCGAGGAGATCGAGCCCGGCCAGGTGCTGGTGATCGACGCCCGCGGCGACCAGCGCGCCGGCACCATGGGCGGCATGCTGGTGGCGCGCATGCAGGTGCGCGGCGCTGCGGGCATCGTCTCCGACGGTCCGTTCCGCGACGGCCAGTTCATCGCCGCCCTCGACCTGCCTAGCTACGCCAGCGGGTTCAACGCCAACACCAACCTCATCGTCCATCACCCCGAAGACCTCGACCTGGCCATCAGCTGTGGCGGCGTTCACGTGCGCCCCGGTGACGCCGTCGTCGGCGACGACGAGAGCGTGGTGGTGATCCCCCGCCACGTCGTCGACGAGGTCGCCATCCAGGCCCACGCCAAGGAGCTGGAGGAGGCCTGGATCGAGAGGCAGATCCTGGCCGGCGCGCCGATCGAGGGCACCTACCCGATGAACGCGGTTACACGCGAGCGCTACCAAGCCGAGCGCGATGCGGCGGAGCGCGATGCGGCGGAGCGAGGAACCGGCGGCTGAGCGCGATGCGGCGGAGCGCGATGCGGCGGAGCGCGATGCGGCGGAGCGAGGAACCGGCGGCTGAGCGCGGGCGCGCCGGCGACCCACTACACCCCCGAGAAC
>DASROV010000326.1:0-2051 GCA_035646755.1 Trueperaceae bacterium
GCCTGCCGGTGAAGCCCCGCATCACCGGCAGGCTCATGAAGTACGCGACCGACCCGAAGCGCAGCAGGCCAAGGATCACGCGCACGACGCCGACGAGCACGGCGAGCAGGGCGGCGGCATCGAGGTACCCGGGGCTGCCAGGCACGAAGCTGCCGGCCAGCACGCCGAGGGTGAGCAGCGAGGTGAGCGCGGTCGGACCGGTCTGCAGGAACGGGCTCGATCCGAACAGGGCAGCGGCAAGGGGCGGGAAGATCGCCGCCATGAGCCCGGCCGACGGCGGGAGGCCGGCCAGGGTGGCGTAGGCCAACGACTGGGGGATGAGCACCAGCGCCACGGTGAGCCCAGCCACGAGGTCATCGAACGGAGGTCTGAAGGCCCGCAGCCGTGTCACACGGGGCGCCGCAGACCTCTCCGCCTGGGCGGACGTGGTGGAGGCCATCGCCATACCGTACCCCTGCCGACGAGATGCCATGGCGCGCTTGTAGGTGATACCTTGCCCGGCATGGACTTCATCTGCCTGGCTGCTGGCCACGGCACACGCCTTGGGCGCCTCGGCCGCTACCTACAGAAGTGCCTCTACCCCGTCGGCTTGCGTCCGTTCCTCGAGCACACGATGGTGCAACTGCTGTCGAGCGGAGCCGTCGACACGACCACCGACCGCCTGGCGCTGGTAATCGGTCATCATGCCGAGCAGGTGAGGGCGTACTTCGGCGAAAGTTTCGAGGGCCTGCCGATAACCTACGTCGAACAGGCTCAGAGGCTCGGCACCGGCCATGCGCTCAAGCTCGCGCACGACGCCCTCCAGCCGCTGCAGAGCAGCGTCGGCTGGCAGGCGGACCTGTTCGTGACCGCGGAGATGTTCCGCGCGGTCGTAAGGCATAGTGCGCACAACGTCGTCACCCTCGGACCGGGCGATCCAGGAGAGTCGCCGGTGCTGCGCGCCACGGTGTCGGGTCCTCACGCCACCAAGGTATGGGAGGGCGCGGGCCCGCTCTACGATGTCGGCCTGTGGAAGCTCAGCCAAGAGGTGCTGGCGCGAGTGGCCGACGTGCGGGCCTCTACCGGCGAGATCCGCATGCTCATCAACCTGCAGCGCTGCATCGACGCCGGCATGGAGTTCGGCTTCACCGTCACCGACGACTGGATCCACCTCGGCGGCACCCTGCCGACGCCCGAGCTCAACGTGCGGCGGGTGGTCGACAAGGTGCTGGCCATCGACCGGGCCCTGGAGGAGACGAAGGTCACTTGATCCGGGTTCGCACGCCGCTGCGCCTCCCGTTCGCCGGCGGACTCACCGACATCAAGCAGTACGCCGCCCGGCACGGCGGCGTCACGGTCAGCTCGACCATCGACTTAGGCGTAGAGGTGAGCTTCGAGCCGCGCGCTGCGCGCGGTTTCACGGTTCGCGCCGCCGGCAGCAGCGAGACCGCCGGGCGCCCCGAGGAGCTGGCGAACGACCTGGTGAGGGCGGCGCTGGCCCGGGTCGGCTACGTTGGTGCCGGCTTGGACATCGAGGTCGCCGTCGAGGTCCAAGACCACAGCGGGCTCGGCGCCTCGGGTGCGATAACCGTCGCGCTGGTGCACGCGCTGCGCCTGCTGCGCGGCGAGCAGCCGAGCCCCGAGCGGCTCGCCGACGACGCGACGTTCATCGAAGTCGACATTCTCGGCGGCGCTTCGGGCTATCACGACGCCAACGTCTGCGCTCGTGGCGGGCTGTTGCGGATCGACTACGACGGTCCGCGTGCGACCGCCACGCCGCTGAGCACGCCGGCCGGGTTCCTCGAGGCGTTCCAGGACTCCATACTGCTGTTCGCGACCGGCCGGCGGGCGAGCACCAAGGCCTCGCTTGGCTTGTTGAGCGCCGGGCTCGACAGCGCGCTAGACGTCCTGCACGACATGAAGGCGCTCGCCGCCGACACTGCAGCGGCGTTCGAGGCCGGCGAGTTGCACCGCCTGCTGTTGCCCGTCGGGGCAGCACACGAGCACGTAGCCGCCGATCTTGCCGCCCGGGAACTGCGCGCTCGCGCCCGTCGCCCGAACCTTCGAACCAA
>DASROV010000327.1:0-3793 GCA_035646755.1 Trueperaceae bacterium
TCGGAAGCGATCTTCATCGGCTTCCTAGGAAGCCGATGAAGATCGCTTCCGACGAGAGAAGAGGGCGAACAGTCGTCGCCTGCCTAGGCCCATCGACTTCATCAGGCCGATCTCACGAGTGCGCTCCTGAACCGACATCAACAGCGTGTTGATGATGCCGAAGCCGGCGGCCATGAGGGCGATGATGCCGAACGCGTTCAGCACCCCAACGACGGCGTTGATGACCGACGTCACGACGCCCAACTGGTCCTGAAGCGTCGTCCCGGTGAAGCCCACCTTGTCCAGTGCGCCCTTGATGCCGACCTCGCCGCGCGGATCTGCGGTCGAATCGAAGCGGGCGGATGCCGTGGTGTAGAGGTCGCGGAAGTCAGCTGGCATCCCGGCCAGCTGTTGTTCGTGTAGCGCAGACTTCAAACTTTCGCTGATGATGGCGCCCGAGCCGAACAGCGTCGCTTCCTGCACACCCACGATGTCGGCTGAGACCACGTGAGTGCTTCCGGCCACGTCGGTAACGCCGATCGCCACGCGCTCGCCGACCGCTGCCTCGGCCGTTGCGAAGCCGAGAGCGTCAAGGTAACCGACCGGCAACAGCAGCGCGGGTGGGTCGTCATCGCGGATCGTCCGGCCCGCGGTGATGTCGAGGTTGAGGCCGGCGCCCCCCGGGTTGATGGTGAAGTCGTATTTGACGCCCTCGCCCCGGGAGATGAAGTCGGTGAAGACGGACACGAACGGCTCGACGCGCACGACGCCGTCGATGGCCCGGATCGTCTCGAGGTCAGCCGCCGTGAGCACTTCGATCCGCATGCCGTCACTGCTCAGGGCCGCGGCGCGCTCGGGGTCGTGGACTCTCGGGCCGTCGTCGGAGGCGCCGAACAGGCCAACCTCGCCCGCAGCCTTCTTGGTGATCATCGTGACGTCGCTTTCGCCCATGCTGCTCACCTGAGTGTCGATGTACGCGTTGATGCCGGTCCCGACGCCGTTGGTGAGAGAGAGCGTGAAGGCGCCGACGAAGATGGCGAGGACCGTCAAGGTCGTCCTTAGCCGGCTGCGGAAGGTATTGGTGATCGCGGTGCGTACGACCTCTAGGAGACTCATGCGGTCACCTGGGCGGCCGGAACGAAGGCGGCGTCCAAGGGTACCGACGTTCCGACTGTTTCGACGATGCGGCCGTCGGCGATGACGAAGCGCGTGTCGCACCGGGCCGCGAGGTCCTCGTCGTGGGTGACGATGACAAGCGTCACGCCATCGAGGGCGTTGAGTGTGAAGAGCAGATCAGTAACACCGGCGCCCGTGGCGCTATCGAGGTTCCCGGTCGGCTCGTCGGCGAAGATCACTTTCGGCCGGTTCGCCAGCGCACGGGCGATGACCATGCGCTGCTTCTGTCCGCCGGAGAGGGCGGTCGCCCGGTTTCGAGCCTTGTCGGCGAGCTCGACTTGCTCGAGCACCTCCATGCCCCTTGCGGTCCGCTCGCGGCCCCCGACACCGGCGATCTTGAGCGGTAGAACCACGTTGTCGAGTACCGACGCGTTGGCGATCATGAAGAACTGCTGGAAGACGAACCCGAACGTCTCGTTCCTCAGGAGGTTGAGAGCTTTTGCCGTGCGCCCTTTGGCGTCCACACCGTCGACACTGATCGTGCCGGAGTCCGGCGTGTCGAGCAGGGCTAGCAGGTGCATGAGCGTCGACTTCCCGGAGCCGCTCTTGCCGACGATTGCGACCGACTCGCCGTAGCCGATGTCGAGCGACATGCCGCGGAGCGCGTGGAAGCGGGTCTCGCCCGAACCGTACGACTTGCGAACGTCTCTTGCTGACAGCACGTTGCCGGCAAGCTGGCTCACGATCTGGCTTTCGCGAAGGCCCGCGCGAAGCCGTTGAACGTGCCTTGGACAGCCATCGCGGCGGACAGGATGGCGACGACCCAGGTGGCCAGGGTGACGCCGCCCGGCCAGCCGATTGCGCCGAAGAAGGCGTCG
This sequence comes from Trueperaceae bacterium, assembly GCA_035646755.1. Lineage (GTDB taxonomy): Bacteria > Deinococcota > Deinococci > Deinococcales > Trueperaceae > DASRWD01. Next base: position 1,974 of record DASROV010000327.1, read on the forward strand.
TTGAAGAGCCCTCCGGAGCTAGCGAGCCAGATGACGGGAACGACGAAGAGGACGCTTAGCCCAGCGTTGGCGGCAGCCAGGCGGAGGTCCCAACCGGCTGTGCGGGCGGCGTGGTCGATGAAGAGGGCAGCGGCCGTGAAGAAGAACACCAGGTAAAGCGCACCTGAGTTCCATAGCGCCGGCGCTATGACGCCGATGGGGGAGCCGGCGGCGTCAACCGGTCCGACAGTTTGCGACAACACGACGAGGATTGAGATGAGCGCGACGACGGCGGTGCCACCGATGTTCGCTTTCAGGTCGACGTTGCGTCTGGCGGTGGTAGTTGCTTCTGAGTTCATGATTGTCTCTCCTTATGACTGAAGGTCGGCGACTTCTGTCGCAACGCCTTGCGTCGAAGGGGAGAATAGCTACGGGTAAAAGATGTCGACAGACACGAAAGTGTGCCCTTAGGGGTCGACACGTGGGGTCGACACGAGGGGTCAGGCCGGTGTCGAGTGGGTCAGCGACTAGCTGGTCACAAGAGTCCCAGTTCGCGGGCCCGGGCGACGGCCTCGGTCCGGCTGTTGACTTCGAGCTTGCCGTAGATGCTGCGGCTGTACCCCTTTACCGTGTCAAGGGCGCGGAACAGACGCTCGCTGATCTCGCGGTTCGAAAGTCCCGAAGCGATCAGCCGCAGCACCTCCAGCTCGCGGTTGCTGAGGGGGTCGTCGAGGGGCTGGTCCGCGGCGGGTCGCTCCGAGATCTCGCCCTCGGCTCTCCTGTGATCCTCGCTTGCGAACGCGGCCAGTAGCGTCCCGGCGTAACGGGGGCTGGTGCCGCGCTGGACGGCCCCAGTAAGCAGGCCGGCCATCTCAGCTCCCTCGTCGACGAACACCCGGATCAGCCCCGCCGGCTCGGCCAGGGCAAGGGCTCCAGCTAGATGGTCAGCAGCGGCGCCTAGTTCGCCGTTCGCAGCGAAGGCGAGTGATTGGAGCACCATGGCCTTGAGGCGCTCGTCCGCCCAGCCTCTCTCCTCGACCTGTCGGCGCCACGGTTCCAGTACCGCCAACGCCTCCGCCGGATCCCCCTTGGCCAGACGCACCCTGGCCCGGCCGAGAGGAAGTTGGTGAGCTTCCGCCAGACGCTCGGCCGCCACCACATCTCCCTTCCTAAGCAGGGTCAGCACCTGAACGCCGGCGATGTCGGGCAGCTGGAACTGGAAGCCGCGTTGGTTCACGTAGTCCGCCGCTTCCTCCAACTCGGCGAAAGCGCCTGGCACGTCGTCAACGGCGAGAGCGAGGCGGGCTCTGAACATGTGAAAGGAGGCGACGGTGGGGACCTTCTCCATCAGGCGCAAGAGTTCAAAGCACCGTTGCCCATGGGCAACGGCAGCCTCGAGGTCGTTCCGCTGGTAGGAGATCCTGGCCAAGCCGAGGTGCGCCTCGGCGGCCATGGGCTGCGGCGGGTCTCCGGCCAGCTCAAGGGCACGCGCGAAAGTCTTGGCAGCACGGGAAGGCTGAAGCTCCGAGTTTTGGAGGTGTCCAGCCGTGATGGCCGCGGCCAGTGTGTAGATCGAGTCGCCGAACGTTCCGAAGGAGAGCACTTCGGCGAACGCCCTGCCGGCTTCGGCCCGGTCGCCTGCCAGCTGGTGGGCGTGCCCGAGAGCCCAATTCGCGGCGGTGCGTACGGTCAGGTTGTCAAGAGACAGGTACTCCAAGGCGCGGCGCGCCTGGGCCATTATCGACGCGACGTCGTTCGTCATGACCGCGAGCGTCGCCCGCAGGCTGGCGACCTGGCCGATGAGGTCTCGGTGCTGTTCCTCCAGTGTCTGGCCGCCTAAG
>DASROV010000328.1:0-6129 GCA_035646755.1 Trueperaceae bacterium
GTGCCGGCCAGCAGCCGCGGTCGCCCGTTGTTGACCAAAGTCAACGCGCTTACCTCCCAACCGGGAAGGTGCGGTCCACTGGTGTGCCAAACGCCGTCACGCCGGCGCGCCATGAACGCGCCCTTCTCGGTGCCAACGAGAACGAGTTGCTCAGCCATAGGGACCTCCGGCGGCAGTATAGGGCGCGGCACCGACTTGCGGATGACTACGAGCGCGCGCGCCGGCGCCCGACCGACGGAGCCGGCGCTGGGGCCTGGCTCACACGAACTGGAGCCCCTCGGACCAGGGCTCGCACAGTTCGGGCTTGTCGACACGGGCGTTGCCCACCTCACGGCTGACCGGGTAGATCCGCAACAGGACGGGCGCCGCTGGAGCCAAGAGGGCCTCGAGGCGATCTGGTTCGGTTTCGGAATGGTCAAGCCAGAGCGCCCAAGCTTCGCGCTCGAGGATCACCGGCATGCGGTCGTGAAGCGAGGCGACGTCGTCGTTGGCCGCGGCCGTGAGTATCGTGCAGCTCGTCAGAGGCTGCGGCCCGCGGGTGTTGGTCGCCCACAGGCCCGCGATCGCCATCGGCGCGCCATCGTTCCTGACCACATGGTACGGCTGTTTGCTGCGGCCACGCTGCTGCCACTCGTAGAATCCAGACGCCGGCACGATGCAGCGCGCTGAGCGCATCGCATCCCGGAAGGACGGCTTCTCGGCCGCGCTCTCTGAGCGGGCGTTGAATAGGTTGGCCTTGAACGTAAGCGGATCTTTGACCCAGTGCGGCACCAAGCCCCAGCGCATGGCGCTAAGCTCCCGGCTGCCGTCGGGACGTTGACGAACGACCGGCACTTCCTGCGTGGGAGCGATGTTGTAGCGCGCGGTCAAGGGGTAGGTATCGACCTCGAAAAGCGAGGCCAGGTCGTCTTCATGGCCATATAGCGTGTATCGTCCGCACACTCGCTAGCTCACCTCATCCCTACCGCCACCGGGACTTCAGGCGGCCTCCTTGAGCTCGGCCTGTATCAACTCTCTGGCTTCTTGCGGGTAATCGGCGAGGAGGTCGAAGGTCTTAAGGTAGAGCGCCATCTCTTGCAGGTGCTGAGGGAACGTTACGAAGCCGTGGCTGGCCATGACGTCAAGGCGATTGGTCTCGTAGAGCGGGCCGGTCCAGCCGTCGGACGTGATGCGTTCAAGCGTAAAACGGTGCAGGGTCGCTTGCATCAGCGTATGCACCAGATCGCGGTTCTCGCTGCCCATCTCGGCCCAGGCCGCTTCCGCACGTTGGCGTCGCCCGTGGTGAAAGCTATCGGTGATCGAGGCCGCGATGCTCCGCGCCTCCTCGCGCGACAACGCCTGGGCTGAGTGGCTGGTGGCCTTCTCAGTATCGGCCTTCGGCGGCTCAACGCCTTGACTCAACAGGCTGTTGACGAAGCCCGGCAAGTTGAAGATCGGCCTGCCCGCGGTTTCCGCCTTGGCCTGTAGCTTCCGGGCGTACGCGACGATGTCGAGCACGCGTTTGGCGCCGAACTTCTGCACCGTACGTTCGGCGTCTTGGGCCCAGCCGATTTCACGTAGCGCATCCAGGGCCTGCAACTCGCGGAGCAGATGCTCCTTATCGGCCTCCCGGGGGACGCGCTTGGCGAGGCTGGCCGGCAGCCTCACGCGCGGCTGAAAGACGTCGTTCTTGTACATGGTGAACAGCACCCGCTGGAACTTACGCCCGACCTTCGCCGGCTCGTACTCGAAGACGAGGCAGGTGTAGCGTTTGAACTCTTCTTGGGCCTTGTCGAGAACATACCGGAAGTCCTTAAAGCGCTCGTACTTGCCGTCCAGGCCGAGCCGTAGTTTGAGATCGTCGACGTCGAACGTGAGCGATGGTCTCTCCCCCGCATAGCTCGCGGTGTAGAGCACCTCGAACAGTCTCATGCTGTTGAAGCTCTCGAAGCTCAGTAGTTGCTCGGTCGGGATGATGCTGAAGTCACGTCGCAACTGTAGGAGGTAGGGCTTGAGCTTCTCGTGGATCTTCAGCTCGATGCACGCCATCTGTTCCTTGTTGTCACGCCCGTTCTCGTAGCGAGCCTCGGAGACCCATTGGAACATCACCCAATCGCCGTTCGGCTCCTTTATCTGCACCGTCTGCTCGAGCAACTCACGCGCCGACTCTTCGATGCGTGAGTAGATGCTCTTGCCGGTGATGTTGAAAAGTTGGGCATACTCCCAGGCGGTGATCCTTATGGGTTCAAGTTCTTGGTCGTTGCGCGTCACGTCGGACAGCGCTAGGACCAACAGGCGTTTGCTCAGGATCCCCATCTCCTGCCGACTCAGAGCCAAAGGGTTCGCCTGCGTGATCGCGAGCTTGGAATGCGCCCGTCGTTCGGCGGCCCTTCGCTCACTTGTGCGCTTCGCAAGCGACCTGCCCCTGGATTTCGTCCGCCCCTTACGTGGCAGGGGCTCGACCGACACCTCGCCAGCTCTACTCTCACCACGTCCAGACTCTTGCTTGTCGGCAACCGTCACCCGAACGACCTTCCTGCGCCCTGCGCAAGCGGATGTCGCATGGTACGGCTACTGGGAATAGGATGTCAACGCTTTCCCGCTACTTTCCCGGTTGCCGGGGATAGTGGCTCTCAGTACCCCCATATTCCCTGTTCCGTACCCTAAGTCTCCCCTTTGGTACCGCGCCCTTCCCCACACAGTACCGGGCCTTCCCCACGAGGGTCCCGTCAGTGTCCCAGCCCGGTCCCTCACGATCCCCGCTTGCCTGCCGATCCGCGCGTCTGTGACGATTCTTCCCCTATCTCCATGAATACTAAGCAATGTCTACTGAAGAAAGTACAGCAACGGCTCTGTTGATGCTCGTAGACAGAAAGTGAGCGTGACCCCTTCTCCCCTACTGCCCAGCCCTCACGGGGGTTGCGGCGTCATCAAGGCGCGCGACTCTGCGTGCGCTGAGGACCGCTCAGGCGAAGGCGCGGCTGCCGGTGAGGTTCTGGCGCCGTTATCCCGACCGTACACGTGAGCCTCACAGAGGCCGCTGTGGCCGCGTAGGTGCCGGTCAAGGGTCGCGGCCGCGAAATTCCACGGGAGCGCTCGGTACCTCTTGCCCAGGGTACCGGGATTTTCCCACGTGCGCAGACAGGCTCGCTCGAGTACCGTAGGTTTCCCACAATGCATGCCCCCGGGAGCGGGTCGGGCGAACCCATCGATCCGCTTCACCACGTGATCGCGGTGTTCGAACGCGCGTTGAAGGTCAGTAGCCGGCCGTGTCATCCCCGGCCCGGAATACACGAAGTACCGCACACAGCGCTAGTTGGCGCCCTGTCGTCGGTAAACGGGAAAGCGTCGGTACTCGGGTTGGGCCGGGCTTGGCGCCGGGCGGAGTGGGGCCGCCCACCGCATTAGCCGCGCTAGGGCGCGGTGCAGACTCAGGGCTCGGAAGTGCCGAAGCATGCCATAACGTTATGGCCAGCCTCGACGTCGGCTCCGCCAGAAGCCGATCCCCCCTTGACGAGGCCAGCTGGTGTCGAACTACACCCTCGGCCGGGGCTTGATACGGCCGCGCGACCTATGTTCGAACCCGCGACCGTTGCAGGTCGCTGAGCAGGCGTTGCGCGAGCTAGAGCGCGGCGAGTTCACGGCTGCTCCTGGCTGCGGCCGGCCGTCACTGAGTACACTCGCGGCTTCTGCTGGCCTGTTGCCGCGGCAATAACGTTATGGCGCCGAGAGGCTGCTTGTTGACGGCGGCTGTTGGGCACGGAACCTGGTCAGGATCGGTTACTGACCCGTCTGGAGGCGACAGTTCATGGCGTGACGGCGGTGCAGGACGCCGTCGGGCCGCGCGCCGTCGTGCGCTAGAATGCCCCGATGACCTCTCAATCCCAAAGCCTGTCAAGCGCTCGCGCCAACCATGATGTGAGCGTGTGGTCGGGAGTCGTCTGCACACGCGTCGAGCGCGGTTGTTGTCCCAGCGGAGGATGCGCGCCGCGGTGGTGGCGCGTACGCTCGGCAGGCGTGAGGACGTGAAGGTTCTCACGTTCTTCAACCATGCGGGCGGGGTGGCCAAGACCAGCACCGTGCGCGATGTGGGATACGTGCTCGGTGAATTGGGTCGGCGAGTGCTACTCATCGATATGGATCCGCAAGCGAACCTGACAAAATGGCTTGGCATCGAGCGCGAGGTCGAGTTGGACGAGACGATCTATCCGGGCGTTATCGCAGCTGCGGAAGCTGAACTGGAGGGAGCTGCCGAACCAGTACTGGCGCTTCCTACACCCCTGATGGCGCACGGCGTAAGCATTATCCCAAGTCATCTGAACTTGGCAATCGTGGAACGCGAGATCTTGAGCGTGTTCATGGGGGTGATGCGTTTGCGCGAGGCAGTAAGGAGGCTGTCGGGCTACGACTACGTGCTCATAGACCCGCCGCCGAGTCTCGGCCAGCTGTCGGCGTTGGCCGTGGTGGCCGCGGATAGCGTCGTGGTGCCGTTGCCGACCAACCGCAAGGGACTGGACGGCCTGCCTACCGTGATGCGCATGGTCAAGGAGTACAGGAAGGCGGCGCCGGGACTGAGCGTGGCGCTATTTGCGCTCACGCAACACGATCGGCGCACGAGGCATGACCGCGAGAGCCTAGAGGTCATCCGACGCCAGCTTGGCCCTATCGCGGCGGTGTCATCGCCTCTTAATAGTCGGCCGGCGTACTATTCCGACGCCCAGGTACAAGCGATGCCCGTACCCGTGTACGCTCCAGGGAGCGAGGCGGATCAGGAGGTCAGAACGGTGACCGCACAGCTACTGAATGCCGTCGAAGGCGCCGCGTCGGACGGTGGACGGTGAGCAAGAAGCGCTCCGACATCGACCGCGCCGCCGTTTTCGAGGCGATCCTGGGAGATCTGGGACCTGAAGAAGTGGTCGCGTCCGGGACGACGGTGCCGCTGCGGGCGATTAGCTTCAACCAGCGTCAGCCGCGCAAGCACTTGGGGGAGGAGCGGCTGGCCGACCTCGCCGCCAGCATCAAGGATAAGGGTGTGCTCGAACCGGTCATCGTCCGCCGAGCCGGCGGCGGCTTCGAGCTGGTGGCGGGCGAGAGGCGTACGCGCGCAGCGGCCCTTGCCGGCCTGGACGAGATTCCCGCGATTGTAGTCGACATCGATGACCGTGAGGCTCTCGAGATTGCGATCATCGAGAACCTGCAACGCGAGGACCTTAACGCCGTGGAGGAGACCGAGGCGGTGCTTGGGCTCCTCGAGATGTCGCTCGACATCGACCGCGCCGGCGTTACCGCCCTGCTGCAAGCTCTGTACAACGAGGAGCGCGGTCGCAGCCCGGGTCGGCAGGTGGGCGAGCGCCAACGCAACGCCGTGGTCGGTCAGTTTCGGCGTCTCGGGCGGTTCACCATCAGCTCGTTCGTCAGCAACCGCTTGCCCATACTCGACTTCCCGGAGAACCTCCTCGAGGCCGTGAGGAACGGTCGTCTGGCGTTCACCAAGGCGCAGGCCATCGCTCGCCTGGAAGATGCTGATGCGCGCCAGCGCCTGCTGGCGGTGGCCGTGGCCGAGGACCTGTCACTCAGTCAGATCAGAAGGCGCATCACTGAGTTGCGTCGCGCCGCTGGCGCCTCGATCGGCATTGGCAGTGGCCAGCTTGACCGAGTCCAGTCCCTGGCAACCTCGACCAAGCGATTGCTCAACGGGCGCAGACTGGTGGCCATGGAACCCCAGAGCTTGGCGCGAGTAGGCGAACTGCTCGAGGAGCTGCAGGGCCTACTTCAACTGGATCGAGAAGACTGACCGAGCCGGGGAGAGCGGTTAGGTTCACGCTGTCATCAACGGGGTTCGTTCGCACGCGGACGGCGGCCGCGGGCGGCGGCGGGTAAGGTTACGCCCAGGAGGCAAGCATGCTCAAGACCGGAGCGGTCGCACCCGATTTCGAACTTCTCGATCAAGACGGCTTGACCCGGAACTTGGCCAGCAACCGTGGCTCCTGGGTCGTGCTCTATTTCTATCCGAGGGACGACACCCCCGGCTGCACCAAGGAAGCGTGCGCGTTCCGCGACGGCGTGACCGCCCTTGCCAGGCTAGACGCGGTTGTTTTGGGTATCTCTGCCGACGATGTGGCGAGCCATAAGGCCTTCGCCGGGAAGTAC
>DASROV010000329.1:0-5806 GCA_035646755.1 Trueperaceae bacterium
GAGCCGAATAGCGCAACCCTTAGCGGCCTCACCCCTTATGACCCGCCGGCGGCGGCGCGGGCACGCTTCATCTGAACTGCCTGGCCCGCGCCGGCACCTGGGCGGCAGCGGACTTCGCGCGTGACTTGGCGAGGCGCTGCCACTCGGCGAGCAGGGCGCGGTGCTCCTCGAGGAACGCCTCGCGGCTCGCCGAGGGTAGATGGTCGAAGTACAGCACGCCCTCGAGGTGATCGAACTCGTGCTGCAGCACGTGAGCGAAGTAGCCGTCGGCTCCCAGGCTCTGATTGGCGCCAGTGAGGTCCTGGTACTCGAGCGTGACTGACTTCGGGCGGGGCACGCCCTCGGCGACGAGACCCGGCAGGCTGAGGCAGCCGTCACGGGCCAGTTGGCGGCCCGAGCTCGCCTGAATCACGGGGTTGACGATCACGTGTTCTCGCACCACGCCCCAGGCGCGGCGCTTCTGCTCCTCGGTCAACTCTTCCTTGGCCTCTGGCTCGTCTTCGCCGCCGGCGTCATCTTCGGTGGCGTCCTCTATGGGTTCGGCGTCGGCAAGCTGGCCGGCCATCTCTTCGCTATCGTCGTCCTGGTCATCGCGGTCGACCTCGAGGGCCACGAACAGGCGCTTGTCGAGGCCGATCTGCGGCGCCGCGAGGCCCACACCGTCGGCGGCGTACATCGTCTCGAACATGTCGGCGGCGAGCGCGGCGAGGTCGTCATCGAAGCGCTCGACGGGCCGCGCCCGGCGCCTAAGGATCGGCTCACCGTAGTAGAGAATCGGGTAGATCAAGGCTCCTCCGGCCGCCGCGCGCTCAGGGTTGCAGGGGTTCTCTTACGTACTGCAGCGTTACGGTCGGCGTGCTCAGCGCCACGACGCCCTCCGGCAGGTCGAGGCGGACAGGCAGAGTATAGCGGCCGGGGTCGACCGGCCCGGTAGGCGCCTCTACCGTGGCCGTCACGCTCGTAAGCGGGCCGAGGGACGCCTCGTCACCGGCCACCACGACGCTATCGCTCGATAGGTTGGCGCTGGCCAGGGTGGGTGCGGAGGGCGCCTCGAACTCGATCGCGACCGGTTTCGTGACCAGCGCTTCACGCGTGGTCACCGCCACGGTTACTTGGCCCGGTTCGATGGTCACGCCTGGTACCGGGTCGCCTTCTGCGTCGAGCGCGACCACGGCCGCGATCCCTCCGCCGATGGCGGGAGCGATGGCGACAACGCGCTGCACGCTGTCAAGGGCCTGGCTGCGACCGGTGAGGGTGACGTTAGTCGGGGTCGCGGCGGCCTCGACGAGCGCGCTGGGCGGCCGTTGGCCGGTGAGCGCCACCTGAACGGCGAGCGAGCTCGACGTTATCGACTCAAGGAAACCTATGACCAAAGCGGGCTCGACTGACTCGACGTCGATCTCCTGCGGCGCCTGGACCGTTATCGGCTGTTCGAAAGAGCCGCTGATCTCGTTGAGGTCGAGTGTCGCCCTCAGCATCTCGGGCGTGAGCCGGTTCACTCGCGAGCTCGGCCCGCTGACCGAGACGGCCACGGTCGAGGGCAGCCCGACAGCGACCTGGTCCGGGCCCACTCCCTCGATCGACAACGGCAGCAGCAGGCTCCTCTGCGTGGTCGTCGTGCTGCTGTTGGTAACGAACAGCCACAGCAACAAGGCGATGCCTACCGCGGCCAGCTTGGTCGGCCAGTTCCGCGCGAGGCGCCCGAGGATGGCCTTGAGGGTGGCCCAGGCGCCGCTCACGCCGCGTACGCTTCCTTGAGCGTCTTGATGACGTTCGCCGGCGCGATGTCGGTGGTAAGGACGCCGTCGCGGGCGATGCTCACCGTGCCACGCTCCTCGCTCACGACGACGACGATGGCGTCGCTCACCTCACTTAAGCCGAGGGCGGCGCGGTGCCTCGTGCCGTGCTTTACCGACCAGCCCTCGTGCTTGTCCGACAGTGGGAAGATGACCCCGGCATGCGTGACGATGTCCTCCTTGACGACGATGGCGCCGTCGTGTAACGGGCCTTTCGAGGCGAAGATCGTCTGCAGCAGGGCGGCGGTTATCGGTGCACCGATCGGCGTGCCGGTGTCGGCGTACTCCTTGAGCGGCGTGCGCTGCTCGATCGCGATGAGAGCCCCCCGGCGCTGGGTAGCGAGCTCGCGCACCGCGGTCATGATCTCCTGGACCGGGTCGCCTGAAACCGATGACCTGAAACGCCCGCGGCCGAAGCGCTCGAGGACGGCGCGCAGTTCGGGCTGGAACACCACGACGAGCGCGATGAAGCCGACCGGTGCGACGGCGTCGAAGAGCCAGCGGGTCAACTCCAGCCGGAACTGCACGGCGATGAACCAAATCGCGGCAAGGCCGAAGATGCCGCGCAGCACGTTCCAGGCTCGCGAGCCGAACAGCAGGATATAGCCCTGGTAGAGCAGCGTGGCGATGATGAGGATGTCCAGCGCGTCCTGGAGCCGGAACCCTTCGATTATCGACAAGTCTTTCGCCTCCGGCGAGCGCCGTACGCGCGGGGGCGATGCGCGCGGCTTCAAGCGGTGAGTGGCGACCATCAACCCGGTCGGCTGACCGCGGCGAGCGGGGCAACCGCAGGCGGGCGATGGTCTTTGAAGAGGGCTTCCCCTCGGTGACAACAGGATAACACCGCGCTCGTCAACGCAGCGGCCGAGGCCGGGCTGGGCCTCGCTGCAGGCTACACTTGAGCTTCGGAGGCAGATGACGATGATCGGCGAACTGCAGCAAAGGATCGAGAACCTCAGGGGGTATCTTTGACCTGGCCACCAAGAAGGCCAGGTTGGACGAACTCGAACCGCAACTCAACGACCCAGGGCTGTGGCACGACCCCGACAAAGCCAAACAGATAACTCAGGAAGCGACGCGCCTGAGGCGCGTGCTCACGAAGTTCTCGACCCTCGAAGGCGACATCGAGGGGCTCGGTGAGCTTTACGACATCGCCACCGAGGATGAACTCGACGAGCTAAGCGAGGAGCGAACGAGGGTCGAGGGCGACCTTGACGAGCTCTACCGCGAGACGCTGTTCAGCGGCGATCACGACGACAACGCGGCGATCGTGACGATCAAGCCGGGCGCCGGCGGCACCGAGTCGTCGGACTGGGCCGGCATGCTGTTTCGCATGTACCGGCGCTATGCCGAGCGCAACGGCTACTCCGTCGAGCTGCTCGACCTGGTGCCCAATCACGACGCTCCCAACGGCATCGAGTACGCACAGATGATCGTGCGCGGCGAGCGGGCCTTCGGCAAGCTGCGTGTCGAGGGCGGAGTGCACCGTTTGGTGAGGGTGAGCCCGTTCGACTCGCAGAGCCGGCGTCATACGTCGTTCGCCTCGGTCGATGTGATGCCTGAGATAGACGACGACATCGACGTCGCCATCGACCCTAAGGACGTTCGCGTCGACGTCTACCGCTCGAGCGGCCCTGGTGGGCAATCGGTGAACACCACCGACTCCGCAGTGCGCGTGGTCTATCGCGGCGGGACGCCGGAGGAGATCGTCGTCACCTGTCAGGACGGCAAGTCCCAGATAAAGAACCGCGAGAAGGCGCTGACCGTGCTGCGTTCGCGGCTGTTCGAGCGTGAGGAAGAGAAGCGCTTGGCCGAGCAGATGAAGGCGCGCGGGGTGCAGAAGGCCATCGAGTGGGGCTCACAGATCCGCAGTTACGTACTCGACAAGCAGTACGTGAAGGACCATCGAAGCACCGCCACCAGGCACGACCCCGCCAACGTGCTCGACGGCGACATCGAGGACCTCATCTGGTCCGGCCTGGAGTGGTCAGCGGGGAAAGCAGCGGCCTGACCTCCGGCGATGAGCGGCCGCTGAACGTGCGCCTGCTAGCGGTCGCCGACGAGGTCTCGCCGGTGATCTACTCGCACAACTTTCCCGGCAACCTGCCGCCGTTCGACCTGGTGCTGGGGGCCGGCGACCTGCCCGGCCAAACTCTCGAGTTCATCGCTACCAAGGTGCGCGTGCCGGTGGCGTTCGTGTTAGGCAACCACGCCGAAGGCTACGTTAGCGGTCCGGATGCCGAACCCCAGCCGCCTGGCGGCTGCCTCGATGCCCACCTCCGGCTGCTCGAGATCGGTGGCTTGAGCGTCCTCGGCGTGGAGGGGAGCGCCCGTTACCGCGACGGGCCGCATCAGTACAGCGAACGCCAGTTCGCGCGCATGCTCGCTCGACTGGCGCCGCGGTTGTGGGCCCGCAAGCGCCGCTACGGTCGCGGGGTCGACGTGCTGCTCACCCACGCGCCGCCGGTCGGGCCGACAGCTGGCGACGATCATGCCCACCGCGGCGTGCCTGCCTTCAACGACTTCCATCGCCGGTGGCTGCCCCGGGCCCATGTCCACGGTCACGTGCACCTCAGCGGCAGCAGCGCCGAGCGCCTTCACACCACTGCCGAGGGTGTGAGGGTCGTCAACGCCTTCCAGTTCACGCTCATCGACCTCTAGGCTCCGCCGGCGTCAAGACCGCAGGCTCGGGCCGATTCGCGCCGCTGCCACCTGGGCAAGCGCCGGCCGGCTACTCGCCCTTTGCCGCCGCGCGCCGATAATGTGGTCATGAAGCAGGACGTGGTGCAGCAGACGGACGACGAACGGACCGCAAGCAGTGAGATCCCGACCAGCGAATCGCGCGTCAAGGCCGTGCGGGCCGGGTTCGCGCAGGGTGGCGTCGAGCAAGGTGGCGTCGAGCAAGGTGGCGTCGAGCCGGTTGACGTCGCGCCGGGCGGTGCCTGGCTAGGGAGCGCCGAGTTGGCCGCCGCCAGGGGCGGCCCGCCTTTCACCGCCCACCTCGACGGCAGCGCCGTGTTGGTTTTCAGCGGTGCCGATGCCCGCGGCTTTCTCCACGGCCAGCTCGCCAACGAGGTAAGCGCCCTGCCGGTGGCGGGCTGCGGCCGCAGCCTGCTGCTCAACCACAAAGGCCACGCCATAGCCGAGGCTACCGTCTTACGCACCGCCACCTCGCTGCTATGCGTTGTCGACGACGACAAGTTGGCCTGGGTGAAAGACACCCTCGAGCGGCACATCGTCTTCGATGACGTCAAGGTGAGCCAACCGACTGCCACGGTGCTCACGCTGCAGGGCGCGCGCAGCGCCGAGGTGCTGGCGGCAGCCGGGCTTCAGGCGCCCGCCGGCGACGGCTACGCTGAGTCACCCGCAGCGCTAGAGGGTTGGACGGTGCTCGCCTACCCGAACCGCCGCTCGGAGGCCGGCGGCTTCGACCTGGTCATCCTCGCCGGAACCGCCGAAGCCCGCGGCGCGGCGCCACTGGGAGCCGGTGACCTCGCTGCCGCCCTGCTGACGCGACTGGCACGGGCCGGCGCGGTCGAGGTCGGGCTGGCGGAGTTGGCCGTGGCCCGAGTAGCGGCCGGTATCGCGACGGCTGGTGGGGAAGGTGGCGACGGCGTGCTTCCCCAGGAGTCGGGGCTGACGTCGCTCATCTCCTACCGCAAGGGCTGCTACCTCGGCCAGGAGATAATGGCTCGCATCGAGGCCAGGGGGAACCTGCGGCGGGAACTGGCGACGATCCAACTGAGCGGCGTGCCGGTGATGCCCGTGGCCGCCGCCGGCACCGGCGCCGCGGACGCCAAGGCGCGCTCCGGTCAACGAGCGATAACCGCCGGCGGCAAGACGGTCGGCTTGCTCGGCACCGCCGCGCGGCTGCCCGACGGCAGCGTGAGGGCGTTGTGCGTACTACGCCGTGACATCGGGGCCGAAATCGAGTTGTCGGTGGGCGGCGAGGTTGGCAGGCGCCTCACGATGAGCGCGCCTATAATGCCGTTATGAGATCCAAGAAGGAG
>DASROV010000330.1:0-4192 GCA_035646755.1 Trueperaceae bacterium
GCTCGGCGCCGCCTGGTTAGGCTGGCCCGCCGGGCTGCTCACAGCGGTCGCCTCACTGGTGATGGTCGGCGTTCGTGACCTCGGTGGCGGCGGGCAACTGCAGGTTGCCGACTACGCCGAGCTGGCGGCTGCCATGATCGTCGCTGGCGTCGCCGGGCAAGGCTTGCACCGCATCTGGCAGGCCAGCGAACGGCGCGCCTTCGACAGCGATAGGCGCGCGCGGCTGCTGCAGCAGGCCGCGCTCGAGCTCCACCAGTCACAGACTTCTAAGCATCTGTTCCAGGCCGCACCACGCTTGCTGTCCGAGATCCTGTCGTTCTCTCACGCCGCGCTGTTCGTTCCCGACGGCGAGCAGCTGCAGCTGAGCACGGCCTGGCGCTGGCAGCCCGAGCCGGGCTTCAGCATCCCGCTCGAGACCGTCATCGGCAGGGCCTTCCGCACCGGCCAGACGCAGTACGTTCCCGATACCAGGCTCGATATCGAGTTCATGCCGGCCCCCGGCGCCGATCCGACCCGTTCTGAGCTGGCGCTACCGGTGAAGGTCGGCAGGCAGGTTCGGGCCGTGATAAACCTCGAGCACACCGACCCTTACGCGTTCACCGCCGACGATCACGAGACCCTGCGCGCGTTCACCCGGATCATCGAAGAGGTGCTCGAGCGACTCGACGCCACCGTCGAGCTCGAAGAGGAACGCTGCGACCAGGAGTTCCTCGCCCGCCTCTCTCAAGAGCTGCTACGCGCCGACGACGCCGGCCAGGCCGCCGACCTCACGGTTAGCGAACTACTGCGCTACCTCGGAGCCGACGGCGGCGCGGTCGTGCACCTCAAGGAGCTACGGCTGAAGCCGCTTGCCACGGTCGGCGATTTCCCTCCCGGCCTTGCCGCCATGTTCAAGTCCGGTCTGGAGTTCACAGGGCTGCTCAAGGACGTGTGGCACTCGCGGCGCTCGACCTACGTCGACGACCTGCTCGAGCGTTGGACGCCGCCCTCCGACGGCGTGCGAGCCGACCCGGTGCGCTCGGTCGCGCTCGTGCCCATCGTCAACCAGCAGGGCGACGTGAGGGCCCTGCTAGGGCTGGTGACGCTCGGGACTCCACAACCGTTCAGCGAGCGTCAGCGGCGGCTCATCGAGAACGCCAGCGGCTCACTCGGCGTCGCGCTCGACCGGGCCGCCCTCAGTCGCCAACTGTTCGCCACGCTCGACGTGATAAGGAGCCTGCCACGCTCCGACTCCCCCGCAACGCTCTACCAGCTGGCCGCGGAGGCCGCCGTCGAGTTGATTCCGGGCGCCGAGGCCTCCACCGTGCTCGTGCGCCACGACGACCTCTTCCGTTTCGAGGCCGCGGTCGGTTACGACCTCAGCTCCATCAAGAGCGGCGCCGGGCCACTTACTATGGAGGAGGAGCTCCGCTGGTACGGCGGCAACGAAAACGACTACCGCCGCGGCGTCGGTCGGATCCTCAAGGGTGAGGAGGTGCTTGTGCATAGCTTCGCCTCGAGCGAAGAGCGCTCCCCGGCCAGGCTCGACATCGCGCGCGTGCCCGAGATCAAGGCCAACATCCTGATCCCCATCACCGATAACGACGACATCGTCGCCATGCTCAACATCGACAGCTTCTCGACCGAGAACGCGTTCGGCTCCAACGCCCTGCGCATCGCCGAGGCGTTCGCGCAGCACATCGCGGTCATCGTCAGGCAGGCCGAACAGGTAAGGAGCCTTGAGCTGAACCTGGTAACCGACGCGCTCACGCGGCTGGGCAACCGCGAAGGCTTCCAACGCAAGCTGAACACCGAGATGGCGCGAGCCACGCGCTACGACTCGCCCCTCAACCTCGTCATGCTCGACCTCGACAACTTCAAGGAGGTGAACGACCGCCTCGGCCACGCCACCGGCGACAAGGCCCTGGTGGCGGTCGCTGAAGCCCTGCGCGGCCAACTCAGGGCGTCAGACCACGCCTTCCGCTGGGGCGGTGACGAGTTCGTCCTGTTGCTTACCGACGTCCAAGCCGACGAGGCAAGGCTGGCGGCCGAGCGGTTCGCCGGCATCGTGCGGTCGATCGAGATACAGGGGCTAAGGCTGTCGGCAAGCGTCGGCGTGGCCTCCTACCCCGACGACGGCAGCGACCCAGAGGCGTTGCTGCGGCGCGCCGATGACCTCATGTACTACCGCAAGCAGCGTTCTCACCGCCCGGTCAGCTGAGAATGGGCCTAGTGCGGGTCGTCGTCGAAGGACTCGCCTTCGATGGACGGCGGCGGCACGGTGACGAACTCGGGGCGCCTCAGTACATAGTCCTCTAGCAGTACCTTGCTCAAGGCCACGAACGGCACCGCCAACAACGCGCCTACCAGACCGTAGATGCCGAGGCCGGCCATTATCGCCAGCAGCACCGTCACTGGGTGAAGGTTCGTCGAGCGCGAGAGGATCATGGGCGAAAGCAGGTTGCCCTCGAGCTGGTTGGCGAGTATGAACACGCCTACCGTCAACAACGCGGTAAGCGGGCTGATCGTGAAGGCGAGCAGAAGCGCTGGGATGGCGCCGACGACCGGCCCGAGGTACGGCACCAGGTTGAACACGGCCGCGATGAACGCGATGGCCGTGGCCAGGGGCACGCCGATGAGGCTAAGACCCGCCCAGATGAGCACGCCTAGTACCGAGGTGATGAACAGCTGGCCGCGCAGGTAGCCGCCCACGGCCAGGTCCGCCTTCTCGGCGAGGTCGGTGGCGACGGGTCGATAGCGGACCGGCACGAAGCGGCGGAAGTTGGCGGTGAAGCGCGGGTAGTCGTAGAGGAAGTAGATGCTGGCCAGCACGATGAGGGCGATCTGGAGGGTGACCGAGATCACCGCCGAGGCGCCGGTGAACAGCATGCTCGGACCTTGCGTGAGGAAGTCCTCTAGCAGGGTGGCGAAGCTGCCGGCCCAGTCCTGCAGCAGCACGATGAACCGGTCCCTTATCTCCTGACCGATCACGCCTTCAGGGTCGACGCTGCCGAGGCTATCGGAGAAGATGAACGGCAAACGCTCGATCCATCTTGTGCCCCACGCCTGCACCGACGCGAAGATGCTCGACAGCGAGTCGAACGCTTCCGGCACCAGGTTGACGAAGTTCGCGGCCTCGGCCACGACCCGGCTGATGAGCCACGAGCCGGCGCCGAGCACGACGAGCAGCGCGAGGTAGGTGATAACCACCGCGATCACCCGGTTCAACCGCAGGCGCATGAGCAGGTTGACGACAGGGTTGAGCAGGTACGCCAGCACGAAACCGAAGAGGCCGACCTGCAGCGCGAACAGGTAGCCGCTGCGCAGCCGCCACAAGATCACCGCGAGCAGCCCGATGAGCACGACGTAGGTGACCGCCCTCACCCACGGGTTGCGCCAGGCCAGCGCCAACGCCGACGGTTGTTGGTTAGCCGGCGTGGTGACGAAGCCGGGCAGCTCTTCGTCGGTCATGGGCCCACGAACAACGAGGCGGCGGCCAGGCGAACCTCGTCGACGTCGGCTCCCTCACCGAAGAAGGTGTCCTCATCCTCCCAGATCTCGAACCGCAGCCTGGCGCCGTCGCGCGTGCCCGCCACGCCGTCGTCGGTGCCGGAGTTGCCAACGTAGCCGATCACCTGCCCACGATAGACGTTCCTGCCTACTTCGATGCCGCTGGCCACGCCTGACAGGTGCCCGTAGCGCAGCACGGTGCCGTTAGGCGTGCGCAGCCATACCTGGCGACCGCGCAGCCTGTCGAGCTCCTCCTCGCTGGCGCCGTCGGCGACATCAGCGAGCAAGAGGTCCCAGACTCCGGCCTTCATCTCGACGTAGGCGTTGTCCGCCCGTATCACCTGCGCCGGCGCCGCGGCGATGACTGCCGCCCCGTAAGGGACTGGGACCTCGACGTCGCCGGCGTGGAAATCGAAGCCTTGACTAACGCCGTCCCGGTAGGCGCGTTCTGCGCCGGGGAGGTTGCTGTCGGTCCGCGGCAGCCGGACGCCGGGGATGGGGTACCACAGCCCCGCCGCGCCACCAGAGGCCGCCTGAGCGACGGTGGTGGCTGCGGAGGTGGAAGCAGAAACGGCCGCTTCCGGCTCAGTGGCCCCGCCGGCCGCCCCGCCGGCTCGCGACGACCCGCTTGTCGAGCCGTCGGCGACGCCGGGATCCCCGGCACGTGGGCTCGCGCCGCGATCGGTCGCGGCGGTCTTAGCGC
>DASROV010000331.1:0-2971 GCA_035646755.1 Trueperaceae bacterium
GTTATGTTCGCCGAACGCCCACGGCAGGACGGCGAGTACTACAGGGCGGTCATCAGCCTCGGGATACCGTTCGCGCTTGTCTTGCTGGTGGTCTTTTCGATGGTGATTCGCCACCCGGCTGGCGTAGTCCTGACCGGAGCCGCGCTTCTGCACGGTACGCTCAACCGGCTGCGCTACGCGCGCGAGATGCTGCCACGGGAGCGCTTCGGCTGGTTCCTTGTCTCCGGGAGCGTGATCAACCTCCTGGGCACACTGGGGGCCGGCGTCTACGCTACGGTTACCTTGCTCACGCCGACCCTCAGGAGGCAGTGGTGAGCGCGCACGGACAGGTACCGGCTGAGATCGCGGCGGCCCGCGTCGCGCTGGTCCAGGCCCGGTGCCGCCTTTGACGACTAGTCTCCGCTTCATCAGGTACTTCGCCGGTCAGTTCCCCGGTCGGAGCCTGCTGGTCATAGTGCTGCTCACGGCCGCCGGACTGATGGAAGGCTTCGGCCTCGTCACCCTTTTGCCCCTACTCGAGCTTGCGGTCGACGGAGGGTCGGCCGAACGCTCACAGCTTGCCGGCCTTGCCCTAGGGGTACTAGACGCCGTCGGCCTCGAACCCAGTCTCGCCGTGTTGCTGGTGCTGATCTTCTCCGCCGTCAGCGCGAAAGGGCTGCTGCTCTGGCTCGGTATGCGCCAAGTCGGCTTCACGGTGGCTCACGTCACTACCAGGCTGCGGCTCCAACACATCCGCGCGCTACTCGAGGCGCGCTGGAGTTACTTCGTCAGCCAGGCCGCCGGCAACTTCGCCAATTCCATCGGCACGGAAGCCCTGCGGGCGGGCCTAGCGTACACGCAGGCCTGTCGGCTCATCGCTAGCTCCATACAGGTGTCCATCTACATGGCTATCGTTTTCGTCGTCTCCTGGCAGCTCGCGTTGGTGGCGATCGCGGCCAGCGCGTTGGTGCTTGGTGCGCTCGGCTTCCTCGTCAGGCTGGGGAGGCGGTCGGGGCAGGAGCAAACCGACCTCATGAAATCGCTCATCGCCCGCCTGACCGACGCGCTCATCGGGATAAAGCCGGTGAAAGCGATGGCGCGTGAGCAGCACTTCCGTCCGCTGCTCGAGGCCGAGGCCCGGGAGCTGAACGGCGCCCTGAAGCGACAAATTATCGCGGTGGAGTCGCTACGTGCGTTCCAGGAACCGTTGGTCGCGCTGATGCTCGTCATCGGGCTGTACCTTGTGCTTAGTTTCACCACGTTTTCGGTCTCCACGGTGTTCGTGTTGGCTTTCCTGTTCTACCGTTCGCTAACCTACGTTGGGCAGATCCAGTCCTTCTACCAGGCTATGTCGGTCGGTGAGAGCGCCTTTTGGTCGCTCATCAGCGCCACCGAGGAGGCCGAGCGAGAGGTCGAGGTGGCGGGAGGGAACACTCCGCCGCCCCCGCTCGAAGAGGCAATCACGTTTCGGGACGTCAGCTTTCGTTACGGGGAGAAGATAGTGCTCGAGGACTTCTCGGCCCGCATCCCCGCTCACCGCTTCACGGCGCTCATCGGTCCGTCGGGGGTCGGGAAGACGACGCTGGTCGACCTAATCATCGGGCTGTACGAGCCGACCTCCGGCGAGGTGTACGTCGACGACCTGCCCCTGTCCAGCCTCGACGCCGGCGCCTGGCGACGGCAACTCGGCTACGTGCCGCAGGAGATGTTCCTCTTCCACGACACCATCTTCAGCAACGTCGCGCTCGGTGACGAGGCGCTGGGCGCACGAGCCGTCGAGGACGCCCTTCGTGCCGCCGGAGCGTGGAGCTTCGTCGAGGCGCTACCCGAGGGTGTTCACACCGTCGTCGGTGAGCGGGGCTCGAAGCTGTCGGGCGGTCAGCGCCAGCGCATCGCCATCGCGAGAGCCCTCGTGCGGCAGCCCAAGCTGTTGATACTCGACGAGGTGACGACCGCTCTCGACCCACGAACCGAGGCCGAGATCTGCCTGACGCTCAAGGCGCTCACCGAGCGGGTGACCATAGTCGCCATTTCCCATCAAGCCACGATGAGGGAGCTGGCCGACGTCATCATCGAGATGGGCTCCTCGCCGACGTCCGGCCCTGTCCACGCCCCGGTCACCTCGGCCGGTTGAAGTGGGGCGTGCCCGCCACCAAGCGCCTCGCGACCGAGCAGTCAGAGTGCCGGTGCGCCGCGCGGCGATGCCATGAAGGTGGCGTTGGTGGCCCAGGAAGCGGCGGGCGTCCGGGCCCTGAGGCTGCTGGCCGGCTCCGACTGCAGCGTCGTGGCCGTATTCACCTCCGAAGAACCGCAGCGTGGCGCGGTGCGCGGCGCCAGCGTCGAGCAACTGGCGACGCAGCTGGGCTACCCCGTCTGGCCGGCGGCGGATGTCCGTGGCTCCGCGGTCGCCGCCGAGCTGCGCGCTGCTGGCGTCGATCTTCTGCTCAACGTCTACTCGCTCTTCGTCATACACCCCGCGGTCATCGCCGCCCCGCGGATAGGAGCGTTCAACCTGCACCCCGGGCCTCTACCGCGTTTCGCGGGCCTGAACGTGCCGAGTTGGGCCATCCTCGAGGGGGAGCGCAGCTTCGGGGTCACGCTGCACTGGCTGACGCCTCTCATAGACGCCGGGCCGATAGCCTACACAGCGAGCTTCGAGGTTCTAGAGAGCCACACCGGCCTGAGCTTGAGCGCGCGCTGTGTCGAGTCGGGCATACCGCTGGTCGGTAGGCTCCTCGGCCAGGCCCGCGAGGACCCCGGGGGCATTCCCAGGATCGAGCAGGACGCCAGCCTCCGCCGCTACTTCGGCCGTGAGCGCCCCTTCGGCGGGAGGCTGCGCTGGTCGCTCGACGCGGCCACGCTAGTCAACTTCGTCAGGGCCTGCGACTACCGTCCGTTCGAATCTCCTTGGGGCCAGCCGCTGGCTCGCTTGGGGAACGAGGAGATCGGCGTCGTCAAGGTGGAGCGGACCTTCGAGCGCTGCTCGCGTAGT
>DASROV010000332.1:0-9135 GCA_035646755.1 Trueperaceae bacterium
CATGCCGGACGTGCCTGAAGGCGTAGTCTGACTTGCTTGGTAGGAACCTGCGGACCGCGCTAGCGAACCCGGCGCGGTCGGGAACGGGACTCGCCACGCGGCGAATCATTAGCCTTCCAGACGCAAAGCGCAAGCCGAGGCTTCCCACATCGCCCGTCGTCGCCGGCGGCGGGCGACCCGCGGCCATCGACCGACCCGGAGGGAGCTTGCGGGTCGCGACCGGCGTCGGGGCCAGGGCGTTAAGCTCGTCCTACACGCGACTCGCGTGGTAGCTTGAGGTCGTGATCTTCCGTCGTCACCGGGGCCCCGACCTCGAATCGGCTCACAAGGCCTTGGCTCTCGGCCAGTACGACGTCGCCTTGGCGATGTTGGAGAACGCCGCCAAGCGAGCCGCCCGGCAGGGGCAAGGGCAATCCTGGTTGCTACTGGCGGAACTTTACGCGCTCTACGGGGAGGAAGGTCTCGAGAACGGCCAGCCCGCCCTGCGCTCTGCTGTTGGCATCGATCCCAACCTCGCCTCGCATCCGCTCTACCGCGCCCTGTTCTGGGAGTTCGCCGCCTACCGGGGCGGGTCCCTCGGCGACGTCAAGCGCGGCCTCAAGGACCTGGCCGAGGACGCTGACGCCGTCGCTGCCTACCACGCCGGCTCGGCGCTGTTCGCCGTCGATGCTCCCAAGAGCGCGGCGAAGCGCCTGCTCGCCGTCGACGAGGACGACTTGCCCGTCTACTTGCGTTGGCGCCGCTGGTCGTTGCTTGGTCAGTGCAGGGAGGCGATGGGCGAGTGGGAAGGCGCCGCTGAGTCGTTCACCAGGGCCATCGAGCTGGCGCCACCGCCTGAGCGCGAACCGGAGCGCCTGAGCCTCGCCGGCGCGCTCATCGAGCTGGGCCGGACCGTCGAAGCCGTGCAGACGCTTGAATCGATAGACGACATGCTGCTGCGCGACGACGAGCTCTCGGTGCACCGTTACCTGCTCGGCCGCGCGCATCTCGAGCTCGGCAACCCCAACCAGGCGCTGGAGCTGTTGGCGGAGGCGCGGGCCGGGACCGAGCTCGAAGACGATGAGGAAGGCGGCGCCTACAGCGTCGTGTTCGCCACCGCGCAGGCGCTTAGCGCGCTCGGTCGCTCGCAGCAGGCCCTCATCGAGTTCGAGCGTGCGCTCGAACTCGCGCCCGCCGAGCAGCGCGCCTACACGCAGCATGAGGCGGCCTACACAATGATCGAATGCGACAAACTGCTCCAGGCCGAGGCGCTGCTTGCTGAGGTCGTCAGCGACCCCAGCTACTCGCACCGGGCCGACGCGCTCGCCGACTTGGCCGACATCAGGCTGCGCAACGGCGAGTTCGAGGCGGCCCACGTCGTCGCGGAACAGGCGCTCGAGTTGGGCGCTACCGCTCCGGCCTGCCTGACGCTCGGCAACATCGCCTACGAGTACTACCGCCTCGACGAGGCGGCCAGCTGGTTCGAGCAGACGATAAGCGCCAGCCAGGCCGGCGATCCGTACTGGGTTAGCGCGCAACAGATGCTCGCCGATGTCTTCGCGCAGCTCGGTGACGACCACGCCGAGCAGCTGTTACGGCACGCTCGCGCCGCGCTCGAGCACACCGACGCCAGCAGCGAGTGGCACCTTCCGCTCACGCGTTACCTCGAGCAGGCCAAGCGCGTCCTCGGCGAGTTCGATCGACTGCTCAACTAGGCACGGCCGGTTCGCTCCCTGCGCCCTGGTTGGTGGTGTAAGGTTACTGTCCCGTCAAGGCACGCCCGCAAAGCTCCTCAGGTCGTGGCTCGACGGCGCCTTTGAACTGATCGTCTCGCCTATGTTACTGGTGGAGTTGAAGCGGGTCCTCGCGTACCCGAAGATCAGGGCGAAAGTGGGCGCGGCTGAGGCCGAGGCGGTCCTTGCGCTTCTGAACGACGGTGCCACGATCGTCGATGATCCGGTCCTGACATCCTCGCCCCGGTCGGCAGACCCTCATGACGATTACCTGATCGCTCTCGCGCAAGTTGCGCGCGCAATCATCGTCTCTGGTGACCATCACTTGCTCGAGATGGCTGACCAGATCCCTGTCTACGCACCAGCAGATCTCCAGATCCACCTACGCTCGCTGAGAAGCGAATGAGGGCCCGTCGGGGCTATATGGGCCCAAGGGTACGCTGAGGCCGTGGAAGGCCTGCTCATCGCCGAACAACTGCGGGCCCTGGCGCCGCTACTCCCCGCCGAGCGCAGGGCCTGGCGATTTCCAGACGACCGCACGGCAGTGCTGCCCTTGGCCGGCGACGTGTCGCTGTGGCTGTCGAGCCGCCCGCCGCAGCCGCGCTTCGAGCTGCGGAGCGGGGCGCCGGGCGCCGCGCCAGCGAAGACGCCGTTCCAGGAGCAGCTAGCGGCGCGCGCCAGCGGTGAGCTGGTCTCAGCGTCGCAGCCGGCGCTCGACCGCGTCGTCCGCTTCGAGTTCGCGGCGGGCGACGGTTTCGTGCCCGAGCCTGGCGTGAGCCTGGTGGCCGAGCTCACCGGACGCAACGCCAACCTGCTGCTGCTCGCCGCGGACGACAACATCCTCGGCGTCGAGCGCGTGATCCTCACACAGCGCAACCGTTACCGGGAGCTGCGCCCGGGCGTGGCGTACGTGCCGCCCCCGCCGTACCAGAAGCTCGACCCGATGCTGTCGAGCGAGGAGGAGTTGGCTGCGGCCCTGCGAGGCAGAAGGCTCGAAGGAGTCCGCGACGTCGTCGACGGCATCGGCCCAGAACTGTTCGCCGCGTTGCGGGCGATGTTGGCTCACAGTGGTGCCACTGGCGAAGCCGAAGCGGCTGCGGCTGCGGTGAACACGCCCGCCGTTGGCGGCCTTGACGGCGAGCGGCTCGCGGTGGTGGTGGCGGCACTCAAACGGCTGGCGCTTGAACCATCCAAGGCGTTGGCGGCGAGCGGCAACGATGCCGACGTCGTGGAGCTTAGGCGCGAACGCCGACTACGCGAGCTGCGCGGCGCGGTGGCCTCCGCCCTCGACGCGCACCTGAAGCTGGCCGCGCGGCGCGTAGCCGACGCCGAGCAGGCGGTAGCCGCGGTTGCCGCCGCCGGGCGCCTGCGCGAGGAGGCCGATCTGCTGCTGGCCAACGCCGCAGCCTTCGAGCCCGAGGGTACGAGCGTCACCCTGCGTGATTACGACGGCACCGCGCGGTCCCTTGACATCGACCAGCGTCTCGACGCGGCAGGGAACGCCGCTGCGCGCTACGACCGCGCCCGGCGAAGGGAGGTTCGCGCCGCGCGCGCCGCCGAGCAGCTACCGGAGTTGCGGCGGCTACTTACCGCCATCGAGGCGGACCGCGACCTACTCGAGTCCGCGGACGAGGCCCGCTTGCGACGGCTGGCGAGCGCATGGGTAGGAGTCGAGGACGGCGAAACTGCCGTCGGCTCGCCCACGGGCGGAGTTCCGGCCCGCGGCCGCAGTGGCGCGAGATCCGCGCAGGGGAGGGCCTCCGCCGTGAGGGCTGCGGCCCGGCCTGGGGTCCGCTTCATCGACCCCCGAGGTTACGAGGTGTTCGTGGGGCGCAGCGCCAAGGAGAACGACGCCATCACCTTCAAGCTGGCGCGCTCGCGCGACCTGTGGTTGCACGTCCAAGGTTACCGCGGCGCGCACGTGCTGGTGCGCTCGCAGGGGCGCGAGCTGCCGTTCGACACGGTGCTGTTCGCCGCCAGGCTGGCGGCCGGTTTCTCTCAAGCCCGAGACTCCGACAACGTGCCCGTCGACTACACGGAGCGCAAGCACGTCTGGCGGCAGAAGGGCGGACCGGCGGGAGCGGTCAACTTCGCGCATCACAAGACTGTCTACGTGTCGCCCGCCCGCGACGACGCTGCGGCGCGAGGCGCCCAGGGTGCGGTGGGCAAGGGCTAGGCCCTACCGGCCGAACCGAACAGCTTCATGCGGTCGGCGACGACGTCCTTCATCTCGGCCCGCGCCGGGCCGAGCAACTTCCTTGGGTCGAACTCGGCAGGGTTGTTGAGCAGGGTCTCCCTGACGCTGGTCGTGAAGGCCAGGCGCAGGTCGGTGTCGGTGTTGATCTTCGCGATGCCCTGCGTGACGGCCTGCTCGACGTCTTCCGAGTGGATGCCCACGGCGTCAGCCAGCTTGCCGCCGGCCTGGTTGAAGCGCTCGACAAGGCTGGCCGGCACGCCTGACGCGCCGTGCATGACAAGCGGGTTGGGCACCAGCCGCGCGATCGCCTGCAGCCGCTCATGGTCGATGAACGGCCGGCCCTTGCCCTTGTTGGCGCCGTGCGAGGTGCCGATCGCGACGGCGAGGTAGTCAGCGCCGCTGCGCTCGATGAACCGCGCCGCCTCTTCCGGCTTGGTGAGCGTGGCGTCCTCGGCCGAGACGTTGACGTGCTCCTCGATGCCGCCCAAGCGGCCGATCTCGGCCTCGACCGTGACCCCGACGGCGTGGGCCGCCGCGACCACGCGGGCCGTCTCGGCAACGTTCGTCTCCTCGTCGGCGTGAGACATGTCGATCATCACCGAGGTGAAGCCCCAACGCAGCGCGCGCAGGCACGACTCGTAGCTGCTGCCGTGGTCGAGGTGGATGGCGACTGGCACCGAAGCGTTGCCAGCCAGGTACTTCACCACCGCCACCAGCGCGTCACCGCCGAACTTCAACGCGCCCTCGGAGAGCGAGACGAGGACCGGGCTCGACGTCTCATGGGCGGCCTCGATTATCGCCTGCGTGATCTCCATGTCGTTGGTGTTGAACGCGCCGACGGCGTAGCCGCCTGCGCGGGCCGGTCCGAGGATGTCAAGGCCGCTCTGGAGTCCCATGGCGGGAGTATACCTGTGGCCTCCTCAGGGCTATTCCCGCCTGTCGGGCGCGGCCTCGTCGGCTCCAGTGCCAGTGGTGTCGGGGCTCTCGACTGGCCGCTCGAGGGCTGGCGTGTCCTCGCCTTGCGCAGCGGCCTCGTCGGCCGGCACCTTCTGGCGAGGTGGCGGAGCGGCCTTGCCGCTGAGGTAACCGCCGAGCACCGCCAGGGCCAACGCGGCGAGGAGCGTTACCGGGACGGCCGGTTGCATAACCAGCAGCCCGAGCAGGAGGATGACCGAGGAGCCGATGCGCATGGCGGTGGTCGCACCCGGCCCGCGTGTCGTCGGCCGGTTCGGGTCGTAGGCGATCACATGGAAGATCATGAAGGTAACCGCCATGACGACGAAGTAGACCCAGATGGGGACGTTGACCAGCACGCTCATCGCGACTCCCTCGCAACCCTTGTGATGTGCCCCCACATTACCCCCGCCGCGACCGCAGCCGCCGCGCACGCCGCGGTGACGGCCCCATGGAGCTGCCAGCGGCGCTTGTCGCGCTCGCCGACGACGTTGCTCATCCCGCGGAGCTCGGCGAACGGCAGGCCGAGAGCCGCCGCCACCTGAGCGGCCGCGACGCCCTCCATCGACTCCACGCCGACGCCGTGTTGCTCAGCGAGGACGCTAGCCAGTTCAAGGTCCCCGGTAACGCTGTCCGACGTCGCGAACGCTGCGGTAACGAGGCCGCAGGCTACGGCCAGCTTGTTCGCCAGGTCATGGTCGAGCTCGAGGCGGTTCAGTTCGGTGCCGCCAGTGGCCGCGAAGGCCGCGATGCCGATGGCCTCGAGGCCCGTCCAGGCGGGCCGGCGCCCAACGCCAAGGTCGAGGTCGAACTCGCTGCGCGCAACGACGGCGGCGCCGAGCTCCAGTGCCGCGCCGGGGTAAGTGCCGCCGATACCGACCTGCAACACGCCCGCCAGCCTGCGCCGGCGCGCGACCGCGGCAGCGGCGTTCGCCTTGCCGATCCCGCCGGCGACGAGCAGTACGGGGACATCGCCCAGGGTCCCGGCCACGGTCGGCGGCCAGCCCGGCAGCGTGGTGGCGTCGGCCAGCCCGGCGCGCAGCGGTGCTGTCTCGAACTCGGTGGCGCTGAGGACGAGGAGGCGGACCTTATTCGTCACCTCGTAAGCGGCAGGCCCGGCCGCTGGGGCCTTGGGCCCCGCTGTGTCGGTGGCGGCGGCCAATAGGGGGCTCAGGCCGCCTGGGCCGGCATGTCGAGAAGCGCGTGAACGAACGCGGCCGCATCGTACGGCTGCAGGTCTTCCTCCTGCTCGCCGACGCCGATGAACTTGATCGGCAGGCCGAGCTCTCGGGTGATCGGCAGGAGTATGCCACCCTTGGCGGTACCGTCGAGCTTGGTGACGATGACGCCGCTGAGCTTCACCGCCTCGTTGAAGCGGCGGGCCTGTTCGAGCCCGTTCTGGCCAGTGACGGCGTCGAGCACCAGCCACACGTCCTTTGGCTCGCCGGGATCGGCGCGGTCGATGACGCGCTTTACCTTCTTGAGCTCTTCCATGAGGTTGTGCTTGGTGTGCAGCCGTCCGGCTGTGTCGACGAGCAGCAGGTCGTGGCCGCCGGCCTTGCGGCGCTGCGCGCCGTCGAAGGCCACCGCCGCAGGGTCGCTGTTGTCGGGGCCGGTGACCGTCGGGATGCCGAGGCGCTCGCCCCAGACCGCCAGCTGGGCGCTACCGGCGGCCCGAAAGGTGTCGCCGGCGGCGAACATCACCTTGCGCCCGTTGCGGCTGTAGTAGGCGCCGAGCTTGGCGATGGTCGTGGTTTTGCCGACGCCGTTGACGCCGACCACCATCACCACTTTGCCGGCCGGTTCGACCAGCTTGCGCGTGACGTCGAGTTGGAAGCCGACGCGCCGAAGCTTCTGGCGCATGCGGTCTGGTTCGAGCTGGTCGAGCAAGGCCTTCTCGAGCGACTCCTTGAACGAGGTGCCGCGTTCGCGCTCCTTCTTGGCCGCGGCGACGACCTCGGCGGCGAGCTTCGCCCCGACGTCTGCGGCGATGAGCGCGAACTCGAGGTCGTCGTCATCCATCTCCCACGGGCTCGCGCGGCGAGGGGCGAACGCGTCTCGGGGCCGAGTACCGGGGGCCGGGGCGCGCGAAACTGGTTGCGCTATTTCCGCCGGCGCGGTACCAGGCCGTGGGGCCGATGACTTCTTCGTCGTCTGTTGCCCCGCTACCCCGTCCGCGCCGCCAGCGCTGTCAGCGCCGGTGTCGGCGCCTGAATTGACGTCGGCGGCTTCGGTTATCGCGCCGCGCGTCTTGGCGAGCCCGCGCTTGAGCCGGTCGAACCAGGTCATCGGCCCTCGTTACCGTCGACGTCGCCGGCAGCGGCCGCTTCGCTCCTGGCCGCCTGGGCCCCGACGCTCTTCACGACGCTCTTGCCGGCGGCCGCCTCGGTGGCCTGGCGACGTGCCTTCTCCTCCTCGAGCGCCTTCTGCGGATCGTCGTCAGGGAGGCCGGCATCGATGAAGGTGAGGGCGTGGCCGATGCGCTTGAGCGCGAGGTCCTTGCCGAGTATCACGATGAGGTCGACGACGCCGGGGGCGTTGGTGGTTCCCGTGAGCGCCGCTCGCAGCGGCATCATCACTTTGCCCATGGGGACGGCCTCGGCTTGCACGTAGTCGCGCAGCATGTCGTCGACGCCGTCGAAGTCGAAGAACTCGAGCATCGACAGGCGGCGTTCGACGGCCTCGAGATGCGCCTGGCCGGTCGCCAGCTGCTTGCGGGCAGCCTCGTCGTAGCGCACGTTGTCGGTGAAGAAGTAGCCCGCCTGGTCGACTATCTCGAGCAGTGTCTCGGCGCGCGGCCGCAGCACGTCGACGACGTCTAACAGGTAGTCGTCATCGTCGCTTGCATAGCCCGCGGCGTGCAAGAGGGGCTCGACGCGACTGGCCACCTCTTCGAGCGGCAGCAGCTCGCGCAGGTACTTGGCGTTGAAGAAGCGCAGCTTCTTGACATCGAAGATCGGCTCACCGAGCGAGATGCGGTCGAGATCGAAGGCCGGAATCATCTCTTCGACGGTGAAGAACTCCCGGCCGTCTGGCATGCTCCAACCCAAGTTGGCGAGGAAGTTGAGCAAGGCCTCGGGGATTATGCCTTGCTGCCGGTACGAGTCGACCGAGGTGTCGAGCTTGCGCTTGCTCAGCTTGCTGCGGTCGGGGTTGCGGAGCAGGGGCAGGTGCACGAACTCGGGAAGCTCCCAGCCGAAGGCTCGGTAGAGCAGGAAGTGCAGCGGGGTGCTGGTTATCCACTCCTCGGCGCGGATGACGTAGGTGACGCCCATGAGATGGTCGTCGACGACGACCGCGAGGTGGTAGGTGGGGTAGCCGTCGCTCTTGAGCAGCACGGGATCGCGGATCTCGCTGTTGGGGATGGTGATGTCGCCGCGCAGGCGGTCACGGAACGTGGTCGCGCCCTCGTCCGGGGTGATGAGCCTCACGACGTGCAGCTCACCCGCGGCGGCGCGGCGCTCCTGCTCCTCCGGCGGCAGCGAGCGGCCGCGGCCGTCGTAGCCAAGGGGCCGCCCCAGGCGCTTCTGGTCGGTGCGCATGGCGTCGAGCTCCTCGGCGGTCTCGAACGCGCGATACGCCTTGCCCGCGGCGAGCAGCTCGTCGGCAGCGCGGCGGTAGTGCTCGAGCCGTTCGCTCTGACGGTATGGCCCGTTGGCCCCGCCCTTCTCGGGGCTCTCGTCGGGCGCGATGCCGAGCCAGGCGAACATGTCGAGGATGCGCTGCTCGGAACGCTCGAGGTAGCGTTGCCTGTCGGTGTCCTCCAACCGGAAGATGAACCGACCGCCGTGCTTCTTGGCGAAGACGTAACTGAACAGTCCAACGTAAGCCGTGCCGACGTGTGGATCACCGGTCGGAGACGGCGCGATGCGGGTTACGACGTTCATTGGAGTCGCCTCCTAAGCCTGGCAATCATAGCCCACCCGCGTTGAGCGCTAGTTGTCGCTCCACACGCGGCCAGAGCGGCCAAAGCGGCCAAAGATGGGCTCACGCCGGTGCCGGAGCGTGACCAGGCGACGAGACGCCGGCGGGCTAGTTGCCGAGCAGTAGGAACACCAGCGTGAACGCGCTGAGCGCCCAGAGGTAGGGCGAGAAGACCCGGAACTGGCCCCGCCGCAGCAGCGTGAAGACCAGTAGCAGGGCCACGTAGCCGACCGCGAAGGAGGCCGCCGTCATGACCACGAGCGGCAGCGCGCCGACGTCGGCCTCGCGGATCTCGCCGATGCCGAGCAGGGCGACGCCGAACGACACCACCAGGTAGAACAGGAAGGA
>DASROV010000333.1:0-9847 GCA_035646755.1 Trueperaceae bacterium
CTCATCAGGCGGAGCGGCGGCGGCTGCTCGATCATGGCCCTGGCGACGGTTGGTTGGAGGAGCGCGCGGCGCTGCTTGCTTCGCGGGCCCTTGCCACCGGCGGGCGGCGCATCGCCCTGCTCGCCGGCGTTGACCAGGTGCCGGCGCTCACCAGCGCCCTCGCCGGCCACGCGGAGCTCAGTGAGCCGCCGCTGCCGGACCCCGGCGAAGAGGCGCGCAAGAGGGCCCTGCTCGACGTCGCCATGCGCGGTGAGGCCGCCGACGTCGCGGCGCTGCTCGAGTCGCTTGCTCGGCTCGACGAGCCCGAGGCGCGGTATCACGAGGCGAACCTGTTGCTGGCCAACGACCACCCGGCGGAGGCCCTCGAGCGCCTGGAAGCGCTGCTGCGCCTCGACTTCCACGAGCCCTACTACCTCCCCGGCTTCGCCTTGGCGCGCATCGGACAGCTTTACGACCTTGCCGGCCGACGCAGCGAGGCCACTCGCAGCTACCGCGGGGCACTCGCCCTTTCCTACGCCCCGGCCGCCGCGCGTGAGGCGGCAACGGCGGGACTAGCCCAACCGTTCCAACCTGGCGAACCCGAAAGCTAGGCGGCCGAACCAAGCGTATGGATTCCCGCAAAGGGCGCCGCGACGCCCGGCTATCCTCAAAGTTGTGAAAGCCGCACGTATCTTCTGGGGACGGGTGTCGTGGTGCTACTCAGCCTGTCGCTGATCAGCGGCTTCGTACTGTCGATCGGGTTGCCGCTGGCCGCGTCACTCGTGGCCGTGGTGATGCTGCTACATCGGCCACGCACCTTGGCTTGGCGCCTGGCGACGGCGGCCTCGGCGCTGTGGGCTATCGAGGAGATCGCTTGGGCGGTGAGGCGGGCCGCGGACATCCACACGGCGTCGGCGCTAACGGAGTTCAGTTACTTCGGGGGCTCGGCACTGTGGGTCGTCGCCCTGCTGTTGCTTCACGGACGCCGCATCACCAAGCAGCTATGGCTGCCGCTCATCCCTGCCGTCATCGGGCTCGCCGCGTTGATGGTCTTCGACATCCCGCGCTCGCTTCAACTGCAGTTCCCGTTCGTCGACGCGGCCCTTGTGCTCATCGCCATACCCGCGATCGAGCCGGCGATGCGCGGACGGGCGTCGGCCGGTCGCCTGCTGCTGGTGCTCGCCTTCTTCCTGCGGGCGCTGTCTTCGGCCACCTTCTCGTGGCTGTTCGAGATCGACGGGCTGCGCATTGAGGTAGTCGTCGTCTGGATCCTTGCCTACGGCTTGTTGGCGCTCGGAGCCCACCTGGAGCTCTCCGGCAAACCGGCCGAGCTTTTCGCCACCGCCGCCGTGATGCTCGGCCTGCAACTGCCGACGGCGGCGCTGGCCATGCTGTTCGTGCGCTCCGGGCTCATCACCACTTCCTTCGCGGTGCTGCTCTTCGTGCTCATCGCCTACGTGCAGTTGGTCGCGATGATGGTCATCGTCATCGCCTACCGCCAGCGGCGCCTCGTCGCCGAGTCCGAGCTCACGACTTGGGGATCGACCCTCGAGCACGTGGTGCGGCTCGTCAACGACGAGGACGACAGACGCTCGTCGCTGTCGGAGCTCCTCCTCGTCCTGCGCCAACGCCTTCCGCAGCTGCGGGGGATGGTGCTGCACGAGAACGCCGAGCTCGAGGTCGGCGACCTGGGGGGCTACCAGTACCCGATAGTCTCGGCCGGCACCGAGGTCGGCCGCTTCTACTTCAGCGAGCAACCGGACAACCTCAACGTGCTCGACGCGGTCGCGCCGTTCTTGGCGGCCCGGCTGCAACAGTCGATGGAGCAGGCGACCTGGGTCAACCACGCGATGACCGACCCGCTCACCGGCATCCTCAACCGCCGCGGCCTCGACCTGCGAATCGCGGAGCTTCTCGACAAAGCCGCCGCCGACAGCAAGGTGGTAAGCGTCGTCATGCTGGACCTCGACCACTTCAAGCGCGTCAACGACTTCTACGGGCACACCGTGGGCGACCAGACTCTGAAGGTGCTCGCCAAGATCCTCAGCGGTCACATGAGGAACAACGACCTCGTCGTGAGGTGGGGCGGCGAAGAGTTCGTGATCGTGCTATACGACGCCGACCTGAACACCGCGACGGACGTGGTGAAGCGGATAAGGAACGAGCTGAAGGAGTACAAGAACCCTCCGGTGTCGTGGGTCCTTACGCTCTCGGCCGGCCTAGCAGGCGGTAGCGTGCCGTCCGACCGCAAGAACCTCGACCGCTGGATCGAGGAGGCCGACGCCGCGCTCAAGATCGCCAAGGACAACGGCAGGGACCGTACCGAGCAGCTTCGCGGCGCGGCGTTCACCGGCTAGAGGCGCCCCGCCGCGATATCATCGGCGGATATGCGCGAACTGCTTTATAACGCTGCTCGCCACTTCAAGCGCGGCAAGGCACTGGCGGAACGCGGCGACGTGCGCGCTGCGATGGTCGCGTTCCAGGACGCCTTGCGCGACCTGCACGCGGTCAAGCCGCAGCGCATGCGCGACGTGTTGCTCGCTCAGGTCTACCTCTCACGCTATCAGCTCGGCGAAACGCTCGACGCCGACCGCGCCGACAGCGACCTTCGCATCGGCTACTCCTACGCCCGCACCACGCATGAACCGAACGTGCGCCTGCTCGCCGAGAACCTGTGGCGCGAACGCCTCGGGCGGCGGCAGGGCCACGAGCGGCAAGGCCGTTAGGCGAGGGGTAGCATGATCGCATGAGCCACGAAGCGATCCTTGACAACGCGCTCGCGTCGGAAGGGGCGTACCTTCGCGCGCTCGAGGAGCTCGTTCGACGCGAAAGCCCTACCAACGACAAGGGCGCCTGCGACGCGCTGGCCGACCAACTCGCTGACGTCTTGGCGGCGGGCGATTGGGGCGTCAAGCGTCACGCGCGCGCCGACGTCGGTGACGTCCTCGAAGCGAGGCTAGAAGGCGCAGGCGGCGTCAGCACCCTCTTGCTTGCGCACCTCGACACGGTGTGGCCTCTCGGCACGCTCGAGGAGATGCCGCTAAGGCGTGACGGTGACAAGCTCTTCGGTCCAGGCACTGTCGACATGAAGGCCGGGATCGTCACGGCCCTCACCGCCGTCGACCTGGCGAGCGGTTCGGGTCGCACGCTAATCGGCGACGTGACGCTGCTCATCACCTCGGACGAGGAGACGGGAAGCGGAGCGTCGCGCGAGCTCATCGAGGAGCTCGCCAGGCGCCACGACCGCGTGTTGGTGCTCGAGCCGGGCCGCGACGACGGTGCCCTCAAGATCGGGCGCAAGGGCGTCGGCGACTTCGATGTTACCTTCGTAGGGCGCAGCGCGCACGCCGGCAACAACCCGTCGGGGGGCGCAAGCGCCATCCGCGAGCTGGCTCACTTCCTGCTTTACGTCGAGGACCTTGCCGACGAGGTGGCCGGCACCACGGTGAACCTCACCATGGTCAACGGCGGCTTCGCCAGGAACGTCATCGCCGAGCGTGCGGTGGCGTCGGTCGACCTGCGGGTGCTCACGGCCGCCGAAGCGCAGCGCGTCGAGGTTGCGGTGCGAAGTTATCAGCCGCGCGACACCCGCGTGTCGTTCGCGGTCGAAGGCGGGCTCAACCGGCCGCCGATGGAGCGCACGCCGGCCAACGAGGAGCTACTTGCGCTGGCGCAGGACGGCGCCGCCGAACTCGGCCTCGAGCTCGAGGCAGCTGTCGTCGGCGGCGGCTCTGACGGCAACTTCACATCAGCGCTAGGCATCGCCACGCTCGACGGGCTCGGCTCGGTCGGCGGTGGACCGCACGCTCGTGACGAGCACATCCGCGTACGCGAGACCTTGCAGAGGGTCGCGCTCCTCAGCTGGCTGTTGACCGAATCCTGAGCCAGCGCCCGTCCGGCCCCGGTCGCCAGACCCTGGTGGTGATGGCGATCCTCGGGGCACTACTGAGCCTGGCGCTGCCGCCCACCGGCTGGTGGCCGGTCGGTATCGTGCTGGCCGGGCTGTTCGCCGCCACGGCGAACGCCCGCTCAGGCGCTCGTGCATTCCGCCTCGGCTTCTGGTTCGGCCTGCCGTTCTTCGCCATCTACATCTCCTGGCTGCCGCGCAGCTTCGCCGACCTACTCGGTCCCTCGTTCTGGGCGGTCTTCCCGTTCCTGACAGTGGCGCTAGCCGCGATATGGGGCGCTACTACCTGGGCGTCGTGGCTGGCGGCCGGTGGCGGGGGGCGCCGGACCTTGCTGCTTCTACCCGTCGCCTGGGTGACGGTGGAGTGGGCCAGGACGCAGGGTTACTTCGCGTTCCCATGGGGCACGCTTGGTTACCTCTGGATCGACACGCCCGTCGCTCAGCTCGCCAGCGTCGTGGGCGTCTACGGGCTGAGCCTGATGGTCACCCTGGCGGCCGCCTCGTTCGCCCTGCCGTTGGTGTCGCCGCGCGTCGGCGGCTTCGAGCCCGGGGCGGTGCGCCTGCTGCTCGCGCCCGCAGGAGGGCTGCTGGCTCTCGCCGTAGCGTTCACGCTTGGCGTCTCGCTGCTGCCCTCTTCCGGCCAGGAGACGCTCGACCCTGAGCTCTCAGCCTTGCTCGTGCAAGGCGACGTCGACGCCTTCGGTCGCCTGTCAGGAGCGAGGCGCGACCTCGACACGCACCTGGAGCTAACCCGGGACGCCGTGAGAGACCGCGCCGCGGCCGGCCTCGAGCCGTTCGACCTGGTCGTGTGGCCGGAGGGCGCGGTGCTCGGCTACGAAGTCGAGGGCGCCGACGCCGACGAGCTGCTTGACGTCATCGGCGGCTCCGCGCCCGGCTCGAGCATGATCGTCGGCGGCCGGCGTTACGAGGAAGATCGCTCGTACAACAGCCTCTTCTCGTTGCGCGACGGTGAACCGCTCGGCAGCTACGACAAGCGCTACCTCGTGCCGTTCGGGGAGCGTTGGCCGTTCCTTGACTCGCTTCCTGGCCTCTACCGCGCGGTCTTCTCTGCCCTTGGCCTACCCATGCTGGCTGGCACCTCGCCGGGCGAGGTGCCAGTGCCGCTATCAACCGGCGTCGGCGAGGTCGCGGCCTTCATCTGTTACGAATCGGTGTTCCCGCAAGTGCAGCGCGTGCAGGTCGGCAAGGGCGCCGAGCTACTGGTGCTTAGCACCAACGACGCCTGGTTCGCGCGCGGCGCCGGCGGTAGGCAGCACTTCGACATGGGCCGACTACGGGCCATCGAGACCCGCCGCTGGCTGTTGCGCGCCGGCAACGACGGCATAACGGCGGCCGTCGACCCCTTCGGTCGGGTCACCGCCGAACTCGAGCGCAAGGTCGCCGGGACCTTGAGCGTGAGCTTCGCGCTGCGCGACGAGCTGACGACCTGGGTACGCTACGGCCACCTCACCAGCTGGCTGCTCGGCGCCTACCTCCTGCTCGCCACCGTGCTGCTCCAGCTGGCGCGGCCGCGCGAGCGCGCCACCGCCGCCGAGCGCCTGCGTCGGCGGGGACGTTAGCGACACAGCCGTGCTTAGAATGTCCGGGTCATGAACGTACTGATCGTGGGCGGCGGTGAGATAGGAGTGCTCATCGCGGCGGCACTGCACACCGAGCACAGCGTGACCGTCCTTGACGTCGACGAGGAGCGGGCGTCGGCCTTCGAGTCGCTCGACGTCAGCTTCGTGAGAGGCAACGGCACCGACCCCGACGACCTCAAGGCGGCGGGCGGCGAGAGATGTGACGCCTTCATCGGCTGTAGCGCCAACGACGACATCAACGTGCTTGCCTGCCTGGCCGCCAAGGGACTCGGTGCCCGCGAGACGATGGCGTTCGTCACGCGCCAACGCTACGTCGACGCCTTCAAGCG
The DNA here is from genome assembly GCA_035646755.1 of Trueperaceae bacterium. Lineage (GTDB taxonomy): Bacteria > Deinococcota > Deinococci > Deinococcales > Trueperaceae > DASRWD01. The sequence goes on from DASROV010000333.1 coordinate 5,817, forward strand.
CAGCGGCGCGTTCCAGACGGTGGGGCTGCTCATAGACCGGGTGCTGTGGCCGCAGCGCATCCTGGCCCTGCAGATCGCCGACATCGTGCGCGTGCCGAGGGCGATCGACAGCGCACGCTTCTCGCGCGGGCGCATCACGATGCTCGAGTACCTGATGGAAGACGGCGACCCCTACCTCGACACGCCGCTACTGTCGTTGAAGCTGCCGTCGGGCGTGTTGCTCGTCGGTTGCATAAGGGGTGACGAGTTCAGCATACCGACCGGCGCTACCGAGTTGCGGATCGGCGACCGCGTGGTGTTCATGGGCACCACCGAGAGGATGCGCGAGATCCAGAAGCGCTTCTCTCCCCGCCGCCGGTCGCTGAACGTGGCCATCGTCGGCGGCGGCAACGTCGGGTTCATGGTCGCCGAGGCGCTGGCCTACGACCGCGCCAACATCGCGATCATCGAGGTCGACGAGGAGCGTTGCGAGAAGCTCGCCCAGTGGCTACCCCACGCCCTGATCCTCAAGGGCGACGGCACCGACATCGAACTCCTCCAGCAAGAGCGCGTGGAGGACGCCGACGTGATGGTCGCCGTCACGGACGACGACGGCAACAACCTCCTGGTCGCCCTGTTGAGCAAGCAACTCGGCATACCCAAGGTCGTCACCCGCGTTGGCCGGGCTCGCAACCGCAGGCTGTTCAGCCGGGTAGGCATCGACGCCCCCTTGACGCCACGAGCCGCCGCCGTCAAGGAGGTCCTCAACTGGTTGAAGGTCGATGACGTCGACCATATCGCCAGCATCGACGACCGCGCCGAGGTGATGGAGGCGGTCTACCCCGCCGACGCGCCCAGCGGCCGCATCATGGACCTCGGCACGCCGGACGACATCCTCATCGGCGCCATCGAGCGCGACACCAACGTGATCATCCCTCGCGGCGACACCGTGGTCGAGCCTGGCGACCATCTGCTGATAGTCACCACGAGCGAGAACATCGCTGCCGTCGAGGAGTGGCTCGAGAAGCGGCGCCTGGCCGTGCCCAAGGCGTAGGCGTTGCTTACCGAACCGCTTCCCATCAGCACCAGGGGGCGCTTCGCGCCGTACGTGCTCGGCACCGCCCTGTTGGCTGTCGGCGCCGCCGCCGCGGTCTTCTCCGTCTACGCGCTGATAATGCGCGAACCGGTGGCCGGCTTCCTCATAGCGGCCGGCGGAGCGGCCGTTCCGGGCTTCGCCCTGCGTTTCCTCGGTCGCGCCAACGCCGAGCCGACGCGCCGGGAGGCCATCGCCGCCGTGCTGCTCACCTGGTTGCTGGTGCCGCTGATAGGCTCGATACCTCTCAACGTCTCGGCCGGGATGGGCTTCATCGACGCGCTCTTCGAGTCGATGAGCGGCTTCACCACCACCGGCGCCACCGTCATCACCGACTTCGCGGCGGTGCCCGACACCATCTTCATGTGGCGGGCGCTCAGTCAATGGATCGGGGGCATCGGCATCCTGGTGCTGTTCGTAGCGGTGTTCCCGCAGTTGGCCATAGCCGGCCGACAGATGTTCTTCGCCGAAGCGCCCGGTCCTCACGACGAGCGGCTGACGCCACGCCTTCGCCACACCGCCGCCGCCGTGCTGACCGTCTACACCAGCCTGACGGTCGGCTGTATCGCCGCGTTCGTCATCTTCGGCATGACGCCTTTCGACGCCGTGGTTCACACGTTCGCGGTCGTCTCGGCCGGAGGCTTCTCGAACCACGCCACGAGCTTCGCGTTCTTCGCCAACCCGGCACTTGAGTGGATCGCGACGCTGTTCATGTTCCTCGCCGGCGTGAGCCTGCCGCTTCTCTACCGCACGGCGACGGGCAGGCCGTGGCTACCCATACGCGACGCCGAGTTTCGCGGCTACAGCGCGATCCTCATAGCGAGTTCCGGCGTCATCGCCGTCATCGTGTGGCAGCTCTACCAGGTCGACTCGGTGCGGATCGCCGCGTTCCAAGCGGTGAGCGTGATGACCACCACCGGCTTCGCCTCGGTCGACTTCGCGACCTGGAGCCAGCCCGCGCTCGCTGTGCTGCTGGTGTTGATGCTAGTCGGCGGAAGCGCCGGTTCGGCCAGCGGCGGGATCAAGGTCGTGCGCTGGCTGATCATCATCAAGAACACCGTGCGCGAGGTTAGGCGAACCTTGCGCCCGCGCGCGGTGCTGCCGGTGAGGGTCGGCCACAGCGTGATCGCCGAGGACGTGATGCGCGCGGTAGCGGCGTTCATCACCTTGTACGTCGGGCTGTTCGCAACCTCGACCCTCGTGCTGGTGATGCTCGGTGCCGACTTCGAGGTCGCCCTCACCGCATCGATCGCCTGTATCGGCAACATCGGGCCCGGGTTCGGCCCGGTCGGGCCGATGGGTACGTACGCCACGCTGCACCCAGTGAGCCGCGCCGTGTTGACGTTCGTGATGTTCGCCGGCCGCCTCGAGGTAGTCACCGTCTTCGTGGTGTTCACCCCCGGCTGGTGGCGGTTGCCGCGGCGCAACCCGCTTACCTGGTGGCGGAGGGGCTAGCCCGCCGCAGCCGCGAAGCACACGCACCTGAGAACCACATGAATGCGATGAGACGGTCGATTGTGGCATTATTCATATGCGAGCCGGTCAATCGATTTACCTGTCCCAGCCCAGGGTACCTGGGACGCCACTTTGGGCTCGCGCGAGAAGGGGAACTGATGAGGAAGATGCAATTACTTTGGTCAGGTGCGCTGGTGGCGCTCCTGATCGTCTCATGTAGCGGCCCCAGCGCGGTCCAAGAGGCATCGCTGCTTACCGACGCCGACCTGGATGCCGCTACGCAACTACCCGCCGCGTCGTCATCACTGCTGGCTTCGGGACCTCAGTCCGTGGCGACCAGCGACGCCATCAACAGCGCCGACCGCTCGGGCGCACCGCTCTTGTCGGGCGCCGCGCTCGACGCGGCGAGCGCGAAGGGCGAGGCCCGCGGGCAGCGTGACCTCGGCGGCTTCATGGCCTACGTCGAGCAGAAGGGCGAGAAGTACTCCATCAGGCTCGTCGATCTCAACGACGAGAACTCACCCGAGCGGCGCGGTGACTACGTAGTCTACAGCGGCAAGCGCGTCATCCAATCGGTGGCCGTTAGCCGCGACGGCATGATGGTCGCGTTCGTGGCCGAGACCAAGGACGGCGACTACGACCTTTACCTGCTCGACGCACTGCGCAACAAGGTCGCCAGTACCAGGACGCCTGAGGCCGACGAACGTGACGTCTCGATGTCGCTTGACGGCAGCGCACTGGCTTGGCAGGGCGGTACCGCGCAGGCACCTTCACTCGCATGGTTCCACGAGGAACTCGGCGGGTACCTCGAGCTTGACCCGGCGACCTGGGGTGCGGTCTTCGGTCTTCCGCTCACCAGTGTTCACCCCTCGATCAGCGGCAACGGGTTCACGGTGGCGTTCGTCGACACCAGTGGCGAGTTGGCAAACGACTTCGGGTTCGGCTTCGCGCAAGGGCTCACCACTATCGAGTTCACCCTGGTCGACGGAACGCTCACTGGCCTGGGTCTCGTGCTCCAGTACATCGGAGACGACCTCTCGTTCCCCAGCCTTGACTACGCCGCTGACACGATGCTGTTCTTCGAGGTGTTCGACGGCGTCCCCTTCCTCTCGCTGTTGGATCTGGAATCTGGAGACTTTGCTGACCTACTCAGCGACCTGACGCTCGACCACCCGTTCCTCACGGCCGATGGCGATTACGTCACCTTCTCGTTCGAAGGCGACGCCTACCTGGTCGACTTGACCACTGGAAATGTGGCAGCTCTTTCGACCGACGCCAAGACGACCGACTCAGCCACCTACTGGGCACGCGGCGACTTCGCCACCTACAGCGGGCGCAACGATGAGGGCGTCTTCGTGCGTCCCGGCGACGACCTGCCAGCAGAGGGCCGCACCGTCGGCTACCACGTCGAGGAGTTCCGGCCCATCGCCGACGACTTCTACGAGGTCTTGAGCGTCCAGAACTACGACGGCTACCTCAACCTCTACGTCGGGGATTTCAACCC
>DASROV010000334.1:0-2440 GCA_035646755.1 Trueperaceae bacterium
GAGGAAGAAGCGGCCAACCGCCAGATAGCGGACGCCGGCGGAGGGTCCGCGAGAGATCGCACCAGCGCGGGTCACTTCGAGAAGTGTACAGGTTGGTCTCATTGCGGTCGGAGTCGATCGCACAACCTCGCTTGGCGCCCACCTGCTTTGCGCCTTCGTCGCGCGCCGCACCGGCGGCCGCGTGAGCGCCGTTAACCTTGGGAGGAGATGACCCCTGTCACCGACAGTAGACCTTTGACGCTCGAGCGCGTCTCACCCCGTGTGATCGTCGCCCTCGGCCCCGTTGAGGCCGGGCGCGCCGCCTCGAACGCCACGGTCGTCGTCGGCGACGACGCCACCCTGGTAGCCGACACGATGGTCTCACCGCAGCTGATGCGCCCAGTAAAGGCCGAGGCCGAGCGACTCGGCGGGAGGCCCGTGCGTTACGTCTTCAACACCCACGGCGACCCCGACCACCTGCTCGGCAACGTGCTATTCGATGAAGCTGTGGTCATCGCACACGAGGCGGTGGCCGACATCCTGTCCGACGCAGAACGACGCCGGTCTTATCAGGATCGCCTCGGCCCCGACAGCGAGTTCACGCTCCGGGCGCCCGACCAGACGTTCGCCAAGACGCATGAGCTTGACCTCGGCGGAGTCATCGCCAAGGCGACCTACGTCGGCCCGGCTCACTCCGTCGCCGACAGCCTGCTGTGGCTGGCCGAGGAGCGCGTGCTCGTCGCCGCCGACGTCGTCTTCAACGGCCTCTTCCCGCTCATCCGAGACGACCTCGCCAACTGGATGGCGGCGCTCACGCTCGCGCTCGAGCTGGAGCCGGCCGTGGTGGTGCCCGGTCACGGCCCGGTCGGTGACACGGACACCCTGCGCTGGCAGCGTGACATCTTGAAGGCCATCGAGAGCAGCGTCAAGGACCAGTACGCGGCCGGCGTACCGCTCGAGACTGCAAGGGCCGCGCCGGTACCGCCCGAGCTCGCCACCCTGCCGCTGGCGAGCGAGCGCTGGCCTGGCGCCGTCCGCGGCGTTTACCACGTCCTCGACGGCGTTTCGTCGAGCGCTTGAGCCGCGGATTAGAATGTGGTGCTTGGCGGTGCGGCGCGTAGCCGCGCGCGGCTTGGCACCAAAAACCAGTCGACGTCACTGCCCGTCGCCAGCGGCGACCTAAGCCATGTCAAGGGAGAGCTAAACGTGAGCGACAAACGCGACCCCACCGAGCAACAGGTTCCAGGACAGACGGCGTTAGGACAAACGGCGCCAGGACAGACGGCCCCAATGCAAGAGATCCACAGCGCGACCCAGTCACCGACAAAGGACGAACTGGCCGCTGCGTCGGGCCAACGCTCGACATCGCCGCTGAAGTACCTCGACAAAGCCATGGGGGCCCTGCGCGACCTCAACCTCCTGCCAGGTGACACCAGCGCCCAGGAAGCGCCGATCGTCGCGCTCCTCGACCAGATAAGCGACCTCGACGAGGAGCGCGTTATCGCGATCACCCGCACTCTCTCCCAGGCCTCACTGTTCAACGACGTCGTGCGCGAGCAGGTCGAGGCGATGGAGATCGGCACTCGCTACGAGCAGATCACCAACGGCTTCAACAGCATCCGCGACGACGCCAAGGGCATGGTCGACCAGATCGACGACGGCAAGCTGTCCACCTGGGAGCGGCTTACCAACGTCTGGATGAAGGTCTCGCGCGGCGACATCGCCACGCGCTTCGACAAGATCAAAGACACCTACCTCGACGTAACTGCCTCCGCGCAGGACCAGATAAGGCGCGAGCGCCTCATCCTCGAGGCGTACCAGGACTTCAGGGGAGCGCTCAAAGAGTCAGAGGTCCTCGCCTTCGAGGTCCTCAAGAAGGCCGAGGCCGAGGTCGAGGCGGCCAAGCAGTTGGTCGCCAGGCGCAACCAGGAGGTCGAGGCGTATCAGATTGACGACCACCAAAGCGAAGACCTCGCCGAGCGGGCCCGCCTCGAACTGGCCAGAGACGAGGCCGTGCGCGCGCTGCAGAACTCCGACTCGCGCTATCAGATCGCCAAGGACCTCTCGGACAACCTCACGATCGGCTACAACACTTCTGAGGTAGTAATGGCGCGCCTGCTGCAGACCACCACTGCCAAGGAGCGCGTGAGGGCCCAGGCCGTCAGCTTCTTCAGCACCAACGAGACCGTGCTCACTGCCCTTACTGCGTCGTTCACGGGTATGTTCGGCCTGCATGAGGCCACGCGCACCGTCGAGGCCATGAAGGAGGGCGTCAGCCAGTCGCTGGAAACCCTCTCCGAGATCGGCGGCAAGGTCCAGGAAGAGGCACTCAGGGCCGGGTACGGCCCGACCATCAGGGCCGACGCCGTCAAGAAGCTTGTCGACTCGGTGGTCGCCTATCAGGAGCGCTCACGCGAGATCATCGCCGAGATGCGCAAGGAGAGCACGGCCAACGCCCGCG
>DASROV010000335.1:0-15377 GCA_035646755.1 Trueperaceae bacterium
AACATCAGCGAAGCCGGCCCTTCGGTGCCCGTGCAGCTGCTCGGCTTCTCCGAGCAGCCGGTCGCCGGCACGCTCGTCGAGGGCGCGGCCACCGAGGCCGAGGCCAAGGCGCTGGCCAGCTCACGGCACGACGAGCGGGCCGAATCCGAGCGCGAGACCATCGGCAAGAAGGGCATTACGCTCGCCGACCTGTTCAGCAAGCCGAAGACCAAGACCATCTACCTGCTGCTGAGGGCCGACACCCAAGGGTCGCTCGAGGCCATCAAGGGCGTGTTGCAGCGTGAGTCGGAGGCGACCGAAGAGGTCGACATCGAGATCTTGCTGGCCGAGGTAGGCGCGCCGACCGAGTCTGATCTGCTGCTCGCCGGCACCGCCGAAGCCGCCATCCTCACCTTCGGGGTGAACCCCCCGGGCAGCGTTGCGAAGTCGGCCGAGCGCCAAGGCATCTCGCTGAAGAGCTACAAGATCATCTACGAATTAATCGAGGACGTCGAGCGCATGGTCCGCGGCCAGATCGAGCCCGAGCTCGCCGAGCGCTCGCTCGGTCGCGCCGAGGTCCGCCAGGTCATCCGCGTCCCGCGTTCGGGCAACATCGCCGGGTCATACGTCCTCGACGGCGTCATGCGCCGTGGGGCGAAGGCCCGCGTGACGCGCGGCGACAAAGAGGTGTACAAGGGCACCATCGCCGGCCTGCGGCGCTTCAAGGACGACGTCCGCGAGGTAGGCACGGGCTTCGAGTGCGGTATCAGCCTGCAGAACTACGACAACGTGCAAGAGGGTGACATCATCGAAGCGTACGAGATGGTCGAGGTTCCCGTCGTATGAACCGTAGCGCCACCGGCATCCTGATACTGGCGGCGATAGTCGCCTCTATCCTCTACCTTTGGCAGCCGTGGAACTCTGGGGCCAGCCCGCTGAAGCTAGGGCTCGACCTCCAGGGTGGTCTGAGGGTGACGCTGCAGTCCGATCAGGACGATCCGGTCCGCGAGGACCTCGAAGCGGCAAGAGACATCATCGAGAACCGCGTCAATCAGTTCGGCGTCTCGGAATCGTTGGTGCAGACCTCGGGCGACGAGAGCATCGTCGTCGAGCTGCCCGGCCTCACCGGCGAGGACCAGGAGCGCGCGCTCAACCTCATCGGCCAACAGGCGGTCCTGGAGTTCCGCCTGGTGCGCTCGGCCTCGAACGACCTTGTCACCGAGCAACTCACCGCCGACGACCTCGAAGAGGTAGCGTTCACCGGCGAGATAATCTCCGACGCCCGCGCCGAGTTCATGCAGGTGCCCGGTGCCGCCAGCGGCCCAGTCGTCTCGTTCGACATCAAGCGCGACTTCATCAGCGACTTCGGCAGCTTCACGGGCAGCAACGTCAACCGCCGCATGGCCATCGTCCTCGACGGCAACATCGTCACCGCGCCGACGCTGCAGTCGCGCATAAGCGACTCGGGGCAGATCACCGGCATCGGCACCCTCGACGAGGCCTCGGACATCGCGGTCGTACTGCGCTCGGGCAGCCTGCCCATCAGCCTCCACGTCGCCGAGGTGCGCTCGATCGGGCCGACGCTCGGCCAGGACGCCATCGACGCCGGCACCACGGCCGCGCTCATCGGCAGCATCGCGGTGATAATCGCGGTCGTGGCGTACTACGGCCCCCTCTTCGGCGGGGTGCTCGCCTTCGGCGTGATGCTGGCGATGCTGTTCATTTTCGGCATCCTGGCCGGCCTCGAGGCCGCCCTGACGCTACCCGGCCTCGCCGGCCTGGTGCTCACCATCGGCGCCGCGGTCGACGGCAACGTCATAAGTTTCGAGCGCATCCGCGAAGAGCTGCGGGCCGGACGCGGGCTGCGCCTGGCCATGAAGCGCGGCTTCGGCAACTCGCTCTCGGCGATCATCGACGCCAACGTCACCACCCTGCTGGCCGCCGGCGCGCTCTACCAGTACACCACCGGTCCCGTGCGCGGCTTCGCCATCACCCTGGCCATCGGCATCGTGGCCTCGGTGTTCGTGAACCTCGTCGTGGTGCCATACGTCCTCGACCTGTTCACGGCCAGGAAGCCGCGCTCGTTCATGTGGAACGGCTTCGACATCCGCGGGCTCCAGTTCGTCAGGCGGGGCCCGATCGTCGTGGCCTTCACCGGCTTGGTGGCGCTGGCCTCGCTCGCCTGGGTGGCGATAGTCGGGCTGCCGATGTCGACCGACTTCACCGGCGGGACCAACCTCACCCTGGCCGTCGACGAGGCGACCACTACCGCCGAGGTCCGCTCCGGCCTCGAGGCCCTCCAGGTTGAGGGGCTCGACGCCCAGAACGCGACCATCGTCGAGGCGATCGACCAGTCGGGCGCCCACCAGATCATCGTCCGCACCGCGCTTACCGACACCGAGTTCGGCGGCACCGGCGACATCGGTCCCCGCCTCGCCGACGAGATCGGCGCCGAGCTGCTGCAGGCCGAGTTCGTCGGTCCAGCCATCGGCGCCGACCTCAGGCGCGGCGCCATCAACGCCGTGCTGGTCTCGCTCGGCCTCATCCTCGTCTACGTCGGTTGGCGGTTCTGGCCGACCTGGGGCGTCGCGGTGGCCGCCATCGTCGCCTCCGCGCACGACGTGCTGTTTTCGCTCGGCGCGCTGGCGCTGTTCAACATCGAGTTCAGCATCCCCGTGCTGGCCGCCCTGCTGTTCGTGGTGGGCTACTCACTCAACGACTCGATAATCATCGCCGACCGCGTGAGGGAGAACTCCCGCACCATGCGCGATGTCGGCTACCGCGAGGTCGTCGACCTGGCGGTCAACCAGACGTTGACCCGAACCATCGCGACCTCGACCACGACGCTGTTGCCGGTGATCGCGCTGCTGCTCTGGGGCGGCTCGGTGCTGCGCGGCTTCAGCCTCGTACTGCTCATCGGCATCGTGATCGGCACGTTCTCGAGCCTGTTCATCATGAGCCCGCTCATCGTGTGGTTCAAGGAACGCAGCCGCAGCGGGGTTGCCTCGGCCCGGCGGCGCAAGGCGCACGCCTGAGGCGTACGTCTGAGGCGCGCACGCCTGAGGTTCACGGTTCCGGGTCGGTGGAGACATCGACCCGGAACTGTCTAAGCACGAAGCCGCCTAGCGAGGCCACGGCGCGCCATTCGCCCTGAGCCAGCGCGATGTCGGGTGGCAACACGAAGTTAAGTGACATGCCTTCGCCGGCTGCGTCAAGCCAACGCGACTCCGACGCCTCCAGGCGACCCGACGGTCCGAACCACTGCACCGCCAGCCAGCCCCCCGCCGCGGCCCCAGGCGCGAGCGCCGCGACGACCAGTGTGAGGCTCGGCCGGCCGTTGACCAGCACCAGCTCGCTGTCGGCGGCCAGCCGCGTGCGGGCGACGGGCAGCGGCGCGTCGTCGGGGACGAGCGGGACGTAGAGCGGGCGGCAGGCGCTCAAGCTCCCGACCAGCGCCAAGACGAGCAGGGCAGCGCCGAGCCGAAGCCGCGGCGGCCGACGTCTCACGCTCCGCTCCCCAGTAACAAGGCTGCAGCCATCGCGACCGGCGCCGTGTCGGCGCGCAAGATCCGCGGGCCGAGCCGAACGCCAAGGGCGCCCCTGGCCTGCAGGCGCTCGACCTCCTCGTCGGTGAGGCCACCCTCCGGACCGGTGACGATAGTTATCTCGCCGGTCGTAGCCGTGGCCTTAGCCGTACCCGTACGGGCGGTGCCGGCCGCACTCAAGCCGGCCGCGTCCGAGCCGGCCAAGCGACCGGCCAGGTGCTCGGCCAGGCTGATCGGCGCGGCCGGGTCGCCCACCAGCACGATGCCCGCCAGAGTCAGCTCGTCGAGCGGCTGCGGCGCAGCCACCGGCGGCACCACGCCTCGACCGCTCTGGCGAGCGGCCTCCTGAGCGACGCGGCGCAGCCGGGTAAGACGCACGGCTGACAGCTCGCGCGCTTCACAGTTGGTGCTTACGAACAGCACGAAGGTCGCCACGCCGAGCTCGGTGGCGGGCCGCACCACGTCTCTTAGCTTGTCGCCCTTCAGTAGCGCCACGGCCAACGTGACGGCCACCAGCGGCTCGGCCGAGCTCGGCTCGCTCTCGTCCAACGCCAGCGTTACTGACTCGCGCTCGACCGCGACGACCTCGCCGCGCGCGAGCCGGCCGCGACCGTCGAACGCCTCGACCGTCGAACCGGGCCGCACCCGCAGCACGTCGCGTAGGTGGTGGGCCTCTTGACCACCGACCGTAACGCGCGGCGCGAGCTCGTCGACCAGCACCCTGTCGATGCGCTCGACGCGGCTGCCGCGCGTCGACCACGGCTGCTGCCGGTCGGACGGGCCCGCGGCAACGATGCGGCGCTTGGCGCTCACACGTCGGGCTCTTTGTGGCGAAGTTCCATAAGGGCCCACTCGCCGTCAACCTGCTCGGCTACCACCTCGAGGTCGTCGCTTACCGCGGTAAGCACGGTCTGACGAAGCATGTTGAGGATGCCGGTGAGGATGGCCCGGCCGCCGGGCAACAAGGTCGCGGCGTAGAGGGGCATCAACTCGGCATGCAGCTCGGCGTAGAGGTTGGCGACGAGCACGTCGCAGCGGCTCGGCAAACCGGGCGAGCCGAGGGTGCCGAGCGCGAAGCGCGCGCGAGAGCGGTTGCGGGCGGCGTTCTCGCGCGCGACGGCCAGCGTGGCCTTGTCGACGTCGAGGCCGACGGCGGAGTCCGCCCCAAGGCGGTCGGCCGCCAGCGTCAACACCCCGGTTCCCGAGCCAACGTCGATGACGCTCTTGCCACGCAGGTCGCTGCGCTCGAGGGCGGCCAGGGCCAGGCGGGTGGTCTCGTGATGACCGGTGCCGAAGGCCGAACCGGGATCGAGCCACAGGATCATGTCGCCGTCGCTGGCCTCCACCGTGGCGTGGCTCGGCGCGATGACCAGGCAGCCAATGCGTACCGGCTTGAGGCTGGCGCGGTAAAGCGCTACGTCGTCGACGTCGAGGATGTCTTCCCAGGTGCCCGGCAGCCCGGTGTCGACCTCGGCGTCGAAGTAAGCGAGGATCGCGCCGCCGGCCGTGCCGCTCTCCTCGACCAGGCCAAGGCAGCCGAGGTCCCATAGCATGGCGGCCTCTTGCGATTCGCCGGTTACGTCAGCGAGTCGGAACGTCTTCACGGTTTCACTCCTTGGGGAACAGGTTCGGCAAGCGGCGGTTTGCTCGGCGTCACACCTTCACGCGGACTTCGGCCATCCTTGTGTCGCGGGTGACGATCTCGAAGCCGAGTCGCTCACCTTCGCGCAGGTAGAAGGCGATGTCCTTGGTCTTGGTGCCGGCGCCGAGGCTGCGCCGGTCGTAGGCCTTGGTGGCTGTGAGGATCATCGTCTCGGCGAGGCAGGCAGGCACGTAGCCCTCGCCGAAACGCAGGTCGATGCGCGTGCGCATGGCGCCGGGGGGCCTGACGATGCCGCCAGGCACCAGTTCGACGCCAGGTACGTCACGAACGCTGTCGTCGACGTCGGCCGGGCGGCCGAGGTCGTAGATCCACGCGCCCGGCTTGACGTGTTGCGGGTAGATGACGGGATCGGGGTCGGAGGTGGCGGTGAAGATGAGGTCGGCGGTGGCAAGAGTCAACAGGTCGGTGGTGGCGATCACCTCGGTGGTCGGGTACTTCTTCCTCAGCGTAGCGGCGCTGCGGTTCAAGCGCTCCTTGTCGCGGCCGATCAACAACAGCCGCCCGACCTCGGGGGCGATCATCCTGGCCACGCCGAAGGCCACTACGCCGTTGGCACCGACGACAGCGGCGGTGGTGGAAGCGAGGTTGACGCCCTGGGCGGCGAAGCGCCGCAACAGGCCGGGGACAGCGGCCTTGACGGTGGCGGCGGTGTAAGCGCCGCCGTTGGTGACCACGATCTCGGGCACCTCACGCTGAACGGCCTCGCCCTTGTCGCCCACCGTCGACCAGAACGCCCCGAGGCCGACTACCTCGGCTCCGAGCTCGTGCGCGAACCGCGCACCCTGTACGGCCAACCGTAAGGCGTCGTCAGGATTGCTGCGGAACTGGTCGGGAAGCAGCGGGGCGGAGATGAGCATTATCCTCAGCTTGCGGCCGTCGGCGAGGGTGACACCCTCGATTACTCCCTGGAACTGGGGCCGCACGGTGAGGAACAGTCGCTTGAGTAACGACAGCGGCAAGATACCGGGCTTCACCACGCGCTCGAGCACGTGCCGCAGCCAGCGCTGGCTCTGTGGTTGCCAGACGTCGTCGAGGCTTAGCGGATGCACGAGGAACGCCGCCAGCGCGGTGTCGGCGTCGAGTCCACGCACGGCCTGCGGCTCACCGAGCCGCGGCTCGGTGCCGTCCTTGATGCGCGAAAGCGCCGACTTCTGGCGCCAGAGGACCAGGAGCACGACCAGAGCGGCGAGCACGGCGAGGTCCCAGCGGGCCGCCCCGAGTGCTGCCGCAGCCGCGGCGGTGACGCTAAGGGTCGCTACACCGATGAGGCTGCTTAGTGAGACGTAGCGGGTGGCCGCCAAGAGGCCGGCGTAGATGGCGACGGGCAGGCCAAGGGCCCAGAACGGCAGCGCGCCAAAGATATATAGACCGGCCAGTCCACCAAGTAGCACGCCGTTACCGCGGCCCCGTGGCAACGTCGCGAGGCCCACCAGCCGCAGCGGGAAGAGATGGCCGAGCAGCCCACCGAGCAGTGACGAGCCCGCCGCGACGGCGAGCGGGCCGAGCGTGCCGGCGGCCGTGGCCAGCAGGTTGCCGGGCGCGAACGACGGGGCCTCGAAGGCCAAGAGGGCGGGCAGCACCATGGTGCCGAGCTCCGGCGTGCCGGTGGCGATGATCACCCCGACGGCATGGGCCGCGAAGGAGCCAACGGTCGTGCCGACAACGACGCTGATGGCGCCTTTGAACATGTCGAGCGCGAACGAGCCGAGCGCCACCCAGCCGCCGACGAGGCGAGCGACGTTCTCGACGCCGAGCAGATGCGGGTTCACCTCGCGTGGGTCGAAGCCGGTGGTAGTCCTCACCAGCCACGCTCCCAACGGCAACGAGCCGATAAGGAACGCCGTCAGGAGCGGTACGGCCACGAACCACACGTAGTCCATAAGAACCCTATTCTATGCCCGCGGCAGCGTTTCGGCGTTCGTTGAGGGCGTTTCGGCGTCCGTCGGCGGGCGTTCGGCCTTCGTCGGCGGGCGGTCGGTGATCGTTGTCGGGCGTTCGGCAGGAACCGGCGTCGTCCGGGTTCGGGGCCCCGGGGCGGTGGTACGATTCCTACCCGTGGAGAGCCGGACGCCCCCTCACAACCTAGAAGCCGAGATGAGCGTACTCGGCAGCGTCCTGCTCGACAACGAGGCCTACTCCAGCCTCGAAGGCGTGATAACGGCCGAGCACTTCTACAAAGAGGCGCACCGCAAGATCTACCGCGCCATGGAGAAACTCAACCGCCGCGGCGAGCCTATGGACTTGGTAACCCTCACCGAGGAGCTGCGCACAGGCGGCGAACTGGAGGGCATCGGCAGCATCAACTACCTCATCGGCGTCGCCGACAGCGTGCCGACCGCCGCCTTCGCCGACAGCTACGCCCGCATCGTGCTCGAGAAAGCGACGCTTCGCGAGCTCATCGCCGCCAGCGGGCGGGTGATGCAGAGCGCCTACGATCAGTCGACCCCTATAGAAGACGTACTCGACAGCGCCGAGCAGGCGATCTTCGACCTTGCCACCAAGAAGCGGCGCAGCAGCTTCGAGGGCATGCGCTCGCTGGTAACCGAGACGTTCGCCGACATCAACGAGCGCTTCGCCAACCCCAACCCCGTGTCGGGCCTACGAACCGGCTTCCGCGAACTAGATCAGATGACGGCAGGCCTGCAGCCTTCCACCCTCAACGTGCTCGCCGCCCGCCCCTCGATGGGCAAAACGGCGTTCGGCCTAAACATCGGCCTCAACGCGGCGCTGCGCGAGTCGGCGGCGGTCGGGGTGTTCTCGCTGGAGATGTCGGCGGTGCAGCTCGTCACCCGCATGCTGTGCGCGGAGGCCAGGGTCGACATGTCACGTGTGCGCAACGGCCAGCTCACCGAGCGTGACTTCCAGCGCCTCGCCGACACCGCCGGCCGCATGTCGGAGGCGAACATCTTCATCGACGACAACGCCGACATGACGATCATGGAATTGCGCTCGCGGGCCCGCCGGCTGATGGCCGAGCACGACCTGCAGCTCCTTGTCGTCGATTACCTGCAGCTGATGTCGGGTAGCAGCCGCAGCCAGAGCGAGAACCGGCAGCAGGAGATCTCGGTGATCTCGCGCGGCCTCAAAGCCCTCGCCAGGGAACTAGAAATACCGGTCTTGGTACTCTCCCAGCTCTCGCGAGCGGTAGAGGCGCGGCCCAACAAGCGGCCGATGTTGTCGGACTTGCGTGAGTGCGTCACTGGCGACACCTTGGTGAACTTGGCAGACGGCACGCGGCGGCCGATCCGCGAGCTTGTCGGTAGTGCGCCTGAGGTACTGGCGCTAGGGGTCAACGACAAGGTCGTGCGGGCCCCTGCCGACAAGGTCTGGCGCGTCGGCCCGCGGGACACCTTCAGAGTCAGTTTGGCCGACGGCGCGGTACACAAGACCACCGCCAAGCATCGCTGGTACAGCGCCGAAGGTTGGAAGCGGCTCGACGAGCTAGGTCCAGGAAATCGAGTTGGCGTCGCGCGAGGCAATACGGACCTCTATTTCGACAGGATCGTCGCCATCGAGCCTGCCGGCCGCGAGGACGTCTACGACCTCACCGTGCCCGGCCCCGCCTCATGGCTGGCCGATGGTGTGGTCATGCACAACTCGGGCGCGATTGAACAGGACGCCGACCTGGTGATGTTCATCTATCGCGACGAATACTACGACCAGCACAGCGAGAAGCACGGGATCGCCGAGATCATCATCGGCAAGCAGCGCAACGGGCCAACGGGGAGCCTCGAGGTGCAGTTCCACAACTCCCACGTGCGCTTCAACGACCTGGCCAAGTAGGCCGCCCGCTCAAGCCCCAATAACAGGCTCCCTGACGTTTGTTTGGGTACTTTCCCACACCCCAGTGGTACGGTCCGAGGTTGGTATTTTTCACGCTGAAACGTGAGTAACGCATGATAGGCTCGCCAGGATTTACGAGGAGGAGTCGTTTATGTCCTCAGTTCGCGAGCGCATGTCGCGCTGGCTAAGCCCCAAGATCGAGGCCGTCGGCCTCGAGGTAGGGACTAGCGCGCTCAAGGTGGTGGAGTTGCGTGCAGGCAACCCGCCCACCCTTGGCGCGCTCGCCTTGCGACCCATGCCGCCAGGTCTCATCCAAGATGACCAGGTGACGGACGCCGGCGGCCTTGCTGAAGAGATCAAGGCCCTGTTCCAGGACGCGGGCATCAGTCGCCGTTTCACGGTGACCGCTGTCAGCAATCGGCAAGCGATCACCAGGAACATCCACGTTCCCCGCATGACCGTACAGGAGCTGGACGAGGCCATCAAGTGGGAGGCGGAGCGGTACATCCCCTTCCCCATCGACGAGGTAATGCTCGACTACTTCGTTCTCGACAACCCCGAGGACGTCGAAGAGGGCGGGCAACTCGAGGTGGTGATCGCGGCGGCCAGGCTCGACGAGGTCACCCAGCAGGTCGAGTACCTCAAGCAGGCCGGCCTCGAGCCGTACGTCATCGACGTCAAACCGTTCTCACTGCTGCGTGCGCTCAAGGGCTCGCTGCTCGGTGAGTACCTCACCAAGACCACCCTCACCGGCGACTTCTACACCGAGGCAAACGAGATCGGCGTGGTCCTCGAGATCGCGGCAAGCACCTCGACCGTCACGCTGGTGCGCGGTCAGCGGGTCTTGATGAACCGCAACATCAACGTCTCCGGTGACGACTTCACCGCCGCCATCCAGCGCGCCTTCGGCCTCGACTTCGACAGCGCCGAAGACGTGAAGATCGAATACGGCACCGCCACCATCCCCACCGAGGACGAAGAGGACCTGCTGAACTTCGACGCCAAGCGCGAGCAGTTCAGCCCCGGCCGCGTCTACGAGGCGCTGCGCCCCGTCCTCGTCGAGCTCACCACCGAGATCCGCCGCAGCCTGGAGTTCTTCAGGGTGCAGAGCGGCGACGCCAACATCAGCCGCATGCTCGTCACCGGTGGCGGCGCCAAGCTGAGGGGCCTTCCTGAGGCCATCGGCGACGCACTCGGCTTCCGCGTGGAACTCGGTGACCCGTGGCTGACCATCCACGTCGACGAGAACCGCTTCGACACTCAGTACCTGCGTAAGAACGCGGCCGAGTTCGCGGTACCGCTCGGCCTCGCGCTTAGGGGGGTCGCCGGCGTTGATTAACATCAACCTACTTCCGAAGAACCTCCGGCGCATCCGCGAGCCGGGCTACTGGCGTCTGCTCATCGTCATCTTCCCTCTCCTGGTGTTCGGCGTGGCAGCGATGTTCCAGTACTTCGCCAGCACCACCGAGGCGAACCTGCAGCGCGAAAAGCTCGCCCGCGAAGATCAGCTGGCGTTGCTGCAGCCGTTCCTCCGCGAGCACCGTGACCTGCTCTCCCGCCAGCAACAGCTCAACGAGCTGATCGCGGTGGCTAGAGCGGTGCGTGAGAACCGCATCGTGTGGACGGCCGAGATCGCCGGGTTGCTCGAGACCCTTCCCGCCCAAGGCGCGACAGGACGGCCCAACATCGACTTTCGCACGCTCAATATGGCGGCCGTGGTGCCGGCAAGGGCCGACCCCGCCCGCTACGAGGGCGCGCCGGTGGTCGCCGAGATGAACGTTAGCGGCACGGTGGTGAACACCGACGTCCTCGCCGACTTCATCCGCGCGCTAGAGTCATCGGCCGATTACGGCGTCAGCTTCCAGAACGCCCAACGGCAGACCGACAGCGACCTCTACGAGTACGCCCTCACCGTCGGGGCACTGGCGGAGGAGCAGTAATGCGACTCGGTAGCTTCAGCCTGCGCAGCATCAGGCAGCGCGACATCGCCCTTATCGCGATCGTCCTCTCGATCGTCGCCGGACTGCTCTGGTACTTCTACATGTACCGCCCGACGCAGGACCGCATCGCCCAGCTCGAGAGCGACATCAGCCTGCTCGACATCGAGATCCAGCGTGGCGAGGACGCCCGCAACAACCTTCCCGACCTCAGGCTCGCGGTCGCCCAGCTGGAGGAAGACCGCCGCGTGTTCCTCTCCGAGCTGCCGCTTGAGAGCGACATCGCCGGCCTCATCGATCAGCTGCGCGCCTCGGCCGCCGACGCCGACGTGCTGGTCAACAGCCTCAGTCAGGGCAGCGCCCAGGAGGCGATACAAGACGTCAGGCCGATCGGCTTCAGCGTCGCCACGCAGGGCACCTACTCAGACACGATGTCCTTCCTCTCTCACCTCGAGAGCCTGCAGCGTTTCACGAAGATCAGCAACGTCGCCCTCTCGCTCGAAGAGAACACTTCGGCCGATCCGTTCCTCAACTCCTCGTACAACTTCACCGTTTACGTCTACACGGGAACCGACCCGGGAGAGCAGCAGTAGATGACGCTTTCTAGAACAGCCCGGTTCCTCATCGCTGCGCTGTTGGTGGCCGCCGCGGCCTTCGTGTGGGTCAACTACTTCAACCAGGACCCGCTGTCGACGCAGGCCGACGTCACCGCGCCGGTCGGCCTGGCCGGTGCGCCGGCTACGACCGTCGCCGGTGATGCGCCCGTGACGGTTCCGGGCGCCGATACCAGCCCGGGCGCAACCACGGCAGCCGGCGCGGGCACTCCCGCCGACGGCTCGGCCGCGACCGCGGCAAGCGGCGACACTGTTGACACGACCGACGCTGCCACCGCCGGAGCGGCCACGTCGGAATCGGCACAGTCCGCGCTGCCCGGCGAGGCGCCCGCCACGACCTCGACCACCGCGCCTGCCGTCATCGTCACCGACGCCCCGACCGTCGCCACCCGCGACCTCGTCGTCGACGTCCTGCCGTTCCTCGTCACCACGCCGCCCGTCTCGGGCCTCGCGGCTGCCGATGCTGAAGCCGCGGGCGCCAGCCGCCCGCAGGTCACGCAGCGAAGCTCGATAAACCCGTTCTCCCCCGTCGTGGTTCAAGCCGCCCCGGCCGCTCCGAGCGCCAATGTCGTCGCGCAGAGCACGCCGCCGCCGGCCGAATCGCCGGTGATCGAGGTCGTCAATGGCCCGGCTACCCCGCCGACCACGACCGCGTCAGGCTCTTCCGCGGCCGGCGCCAATGTCGCCACTGCGCCGACCCCGGTGGCCGCGCCGGCGCCACGCGCCGTCGCCCCCGCCTCGACCGTGGCGAGCAACCTGCCGAGGGCGCTGCCGTCGGGCATGCTGCCAACCACGCCCGACATCCTGCGCGACACCAGGAGTCAACCGGTCATCGTCACCCCGGTCATCCCCGACCTCGCGGCCATCGCCGCGCTGAGGGTGCCGGAGGGAGAGCAGCAAGACGTCGAGCTCGAAGCCGTCGCGGCCTCGATCCTCTCCGACGAGGCAGTAACGCCCGACATCATTGGGGTCCAGTCGCGGGAGTCGGCTGTAGCCTCCGGTTCCGCCCTGCCGCTGGCCGTCGGCGCCGACCCACTCAGCCGCTATCTACGCGACAACGACGTCCGCTTCACGGGGACGGTTCTCGGGCCGCTGAGTGTCGGCGTGTTCCGCTCCAACCTGTACGGCTCGCCCGTTGTCTTGACCCTTGGCCAACCCCTTCCAGAGACGGACATCATCCTCTCTGACCTGCGGGGTTACGAGGCTCGGTTCTCGCTGGGCGAAACGACCCAGACACTCTCGTTGGATCTCAGGCGGTGATCATGAAGCGATTCTCAGTCGTCCTCACGTTCTTGGCGCTCATCGCGGTGGCCCTCGCGCAAGGCAAGCTGGCCCCGCTCCCTGACGACCCTCGCTTCGACGAACCGGTCGAGTTCATCACCGGCGTCACGGGCGAATCCCTGCCGGCGATGATCAGCGGGCTTGCACAGTCAATCGGCCTCACTGCCATCACCGACGACGTGCCCCCCGTCACCATCGTTTACGACATCGGCGAAGCCAAGCCGTTCCGGCAGGTCTGGAACATCGTGCTCACCCTCAACGACCTCGACTACGTGCTGCTCGAGAACGACGTCGTCGTCGTCGGGACCCCCGACTCGGTGGCTCGCCTCCGCGCGCCGACCGCCCCGGTGGCCGACACTACCGCCGCCGCCGCCGCGCAGCCCGAGCCGCTCGAACAGCGCTTCTACCGCGTCAACAGCGACCCCGCGCAGGTCGTGCAGATCCTCGACCGCGCCGTTGCCGGCATCGACGTCGAGGCCCTCCCTGGTGTCAACAGCATCGTGGTGCTCGGCACCCAGGCCCAGCACGACCAGGTCGCCGCGGTCCTCGAGCAGTTCGACCGCGCGGTCGAAGAGGTGAGCCTCGAACAGCGCACCTACTTCCTCTCCAACGCCAAGGCCGAGGAGCTCGCAGCGGTACTGCAAGCCACCGGCGTGCTCGCGGGCGGCTCGGAAGAGCAGGCCGCCGGCCGTCTCGAGGACTTCTCCGTCGTGGCCGAGCCGCGCACCAACAGCCTCATCGTCACCGGCCCGGCCGCCGTGCAGGCACGCCTCGCGGACCTCATCCCCGAGCTCGACCAGCCGCAGCGCCAGGTAAACGTGCAGGTGCGCATCCAAGAGGTCTCGCACAGCTTCACGCAAGACTTCGGCCTCGACCTCAGCGGGGGCTTCGGTCAGATGTCGGCAAGCATCCTGGAGACCGGCCTCAGCTTCATCTTCGACACCGCCTCCGCGGTCTCGAGCTTCAACATCCTGGCCGTGCTCGACGCGCTCGAATCGCAAGGCCTCTCCCGCCGCGTAGACGACGGCAACCTGACGATGCTCGACAAGCAGACCGGCACGCTGACCTCGGGCGGCACCGTCAGGTTCATCCTGCCCAACGCCGCCGGCGAGGCCGAGCTGGTCCCGGTCGACTACGGCGTCACCCTCGAGATCACGCCGCTCATCGGCGCCGACGGCCGCATCACCCTGAGTATCCACGCCGAGGTGACCGACCTCCTCCCCACCCCGCCTGAGGCCGTGCTGCACACCTCCACGCGTGACGTCAGCACCACCCTGTCGCTGCAGCCCGGTCAGACCGTGCTGCTGGCGGGCCTGCTGCAGGACGAGATCGTCGTCACCAAGCGCCGCGTGCCGATCCTCGGCGCCATCCCCATCATCGGCGAGCTGTTCGGCACCACTTCCACCGAGGAAGAATCCGGCGAGCTGCTGCTGGTCATCACCGCCCAGGTGATCGAGTAACGAAACTAGGACGCTCCGCCGGCGTCCAGCGACAGACAGCCTGAGAACCGCCCTCCGCCCGGCCCCGCGCCGGGCGGAATTCTTCTTCCTGGACGCGCTACGGCAGGTGCTACTCTAGTCCGATGCTGAGATACTTGTCGGCCGGCGAATCACACGGCCCCGCTCTCACCGTGATCCTCGACGGCGTCCCGGCCGGCCTCGAGATCACGGCCGTCGACCACATCGACCCCTGGTTGCGCCGCCGCCAAGGCGGCTACGGACGCGGCCAGCGCCAGCTCATCGAGAGCGACAGCGTGATCATCAAGGGCGGCGTCCGCGCCGGCCGCAGCACCGGCTCTCCCCTTGCACTCGAGATCCTCAACCGCGACAACGCCAACTGGCGCGAGATCATGGCACCGGAGCCCGGCAACGAACCGCGCAAACGCGCGCTCACCGAGCCGCGTCCCGGCCACGCCGACCTCGCGGGCGGCATCAAGTACGGCCACAAGGACCTGCGCGACGTGCTCGAGAGAGCCTCGGCCCGTGAGACCGCCAGCCGCGTCGCCGCCGGCGCCGTCGCCCTGCGCCTGCTCGAGGTCGCCGGCGTGGCGGCCAGCGCCAGGGTCGTGAGCCTCGGCGGCATCGGCTGCGACGGCGGCATGGCCTGGGACCGGCTCGCCGAACTCGACGAGAGCCCCCTTCGCAGCTTCGACCGCGACGCCGAGGACGCGATCATCGACCGCATCGATGAGGCCAAGCAGAACGGCGACACGCTAGGCGGCGTCGTCGAGGCGCGCTTCAAGGGGCTGCCGGTCGGCTTGGGTTCGCACGTGCAGTGGGACCGCAAGCTCGACGGCAGGCTGGCCCAGGCCGTGATGAGCGTGCCGGCCATGAAGGGCTGCGAGATAGGCGACGGCTGGCGTAACGCAACCGTCCCGGGTAGCGACGTGCACGACGCGATCGTCGGCCGCGAGGCCGGCCGCTACCGGCGCGACACCAACCGCGCGGGCGGCCTGGAGGGTGGCATCACCACGGGCGAGGAGCTCGTCGTGAGGGCCGCCATGAAGCCCATCGCCACCCTGATGCGCCCGCTGCCGACGGTGGACGTCGTTAGCCACGCCCCGGCCGACGCCGCC
>DASROV010000336.1:0-3387 GCA_035646755.1 Trueperaceae bacterium
GCCTGCCCATGCCCAGCGTGATCGGGCTCGACGCGCGCCTGAGCGGCGACCTGGTCCCTGAGGAGTTCCGTGGCCTCGATCGCTTCGACGCCAGGGGCAAGGTGGTGGCGGCCCTCGAGGCCAGCGGCGAGCTGGTGTCACGCAAGGCGCACACGGTCCCGCTCGGGCTCTCCGAGCGCACCGGCGAGCCGGTCGAGCCGCTGCTCTCGCTGCAGTGGTTCTACGACACCGACGAAGCCGCTGCCCGCGCGTTGGCGGCCCTCGACGCCGACAGGATGAGGTTGACGCCGGAGCGCTACACCAAGGTGAACCGCGATTGGCTCGGCAACCTGCGCCACTGGTGCATCTCGCGGCAGCTCTGGTGGGGGCACCGCGTGCCCGCCTGGTACGATGCCGACGGCAACGTCTACGTGCCCTCTCCTGAGAACCCGCAGCTCGACCCGCCCGACGACCCCAGGTACGCCGGTATCGAACTCAGCCAGGATCCGGACGTGTTCGACACCTGGTTCAGCTCGAGCCTGTGGCCATTTTCCACCCTCGGCTGGCCCGACGAGAGCGACCCGTTCTTCGCGAAGTTCTACCCGACAAGCGTGCTCGTCACCGGCTACGACATCCTGTTCTTCTGGGTGGCGCGTATGCAGCTGGCGGGGCTCGAGCTGGTCGGTGAGGTCCCGTTCCACGACGTCGTGCTGCACGGGCTCATCAACGACGAGTTCGGGCAGAAGATGTCGAAGTCGAAGGGCAACGGCATCGACCCGCTTGAGGTGATCGAGGAGCACGGCGCCGACGCTCTGCGCTTCGCGCTCAGCCGTTACTCGACCGGCACCCAGGACATAAGCTGGGACCCTCGCTCGGTCGAGCTCGGACGGAACTTCGTCACCAAGCTGTGGAACGCCGCCCGCCTGGTGATGTTGCCGGCCGACGCCGAAGGTGAGCAGCCAGGCGAGCGCCGGCGGCAGGCTGGCGAGGGCGGCAAGGCGGCAGCGGGCGCCAAGGCGGGCGAGCGGTCGTTGGCCGACCGCTGGATTCAGAGCCGGCTGCAACGGGCGGTGGCCGTGGTGAGCGGAGCTCTCGACGCCTACGACCTCGGCGCCGCCAACCGCGCCGCGCACGAGTTCGTGTGGTCGGAGTTCTGTGACTGGTATCTCGAGGCCGCCAAGGCCCCGTTGCGCGCGGGCGACCCCGTGACGAGGGCCACCGTGACGTCCGTGCTGGAGAGCGTGCTCAAGCTGCTGCATCCGCTGATGCCGTTCGTCACCTCCGAGATCCACGCCGCACTCGGCCACCCGCTGCAGCTCGCCCTCGAGTCGTGGCCGCAGCATGACGCCGGCCTCGTCGACGAGCTGGCCGAAGCCGACTTCGGCCGCCTGCAGGCTGCGGTGACGGCCGCTCGAAACCTGCGCGCCGAAGCGGAGTTGCCGCCCTCGAGGATAATCAAGCTCACCGTCGACGGGCCCGCCGCTCCGGCACTGTTGGCCGAGCGCGGGCTGTTCGAGTCGTTGGCCCGCGCCGAGCTACGTGCCGCCGACGAGGCCGCGCCGGGCGCCGGCGCTGTGGTTGCCGGCGCGGCCGGCGGCGGCGCCTCCCTCAGCCGGCCGCTTCCCGACATGGAGCTGCGCCTGCCGCTGGCTGGCCAGGTGGACCTCGACGCCTACGAGGCGAACCAGCGCGCCCGCCTCGCCAAGGTCGAGGCGGAAGGCGAGCGCTCGCGCAAGAAGCTCAGCAACGAGAAGTTCGTCGCCAACGCCCCGGCCGAGGTCGTCGCCGAGGAGCGCAGGCGTCTGGTCGAGGCTGAGGATGTTGCGCGCCGCATCGCCGCGGTCCTCGAGCGTCTGGCGTGAGCGTAGCCGGCTGCTAGGCTTACACCAGAAGGAGTGGTTGGGGAGATGCTCGAGATCGGCTCCAGCCTCACGCTTGCGCAGCTACAGGGCGTCGCCGACGGCTCGACCGGCGCCGTGCTCGGCGAGGCTGCCCGCGAGCGCGTGGCTCACAACCGCGCCTACGTCGCGAGGCTCGTCGCCGCCGGCGAGACCGTCTACGGCGTCACGACCGGCTTCGGCCGCTTCGCGACCACCACCATCGACGCCGGTCAGGTAACGCAGCTACAGCACAACCTGCTGCGGTCGCACGCCGTCGGCGTCGGCGCGCCGCTAGCGCCGCCGTTGGTGCGAGCGATGCTGCTACTGCGGGCACAGTCGCTGGCGCTCGGCGCCTCCGGCGTGCGGCCGGCGCTCATCGACGCTCTGCTGGCGATGCTCAATGCCGGCGTGGTGCCGCAGGTGCCGGCCAAGGGCTCGCTTGGCGCCTCGGGCGACCTTGCGCCCCTTGCGCACATGGCCCTTCCCCTCATCGGTGAGGGCTTCGCGGCCGTGGCGGGAGAGGTTCTTACCGGCGCGCAGGCGCTCACGGCGGCCGGCCTCGAACCGGTCGAACTGAAGGCCAAGGAGGGCCTCGCCCTCATCAACGGCACCCAGCTGATGAGCGCCCAGCTCGCCGCCGGGGTGACGCTCGCTCGGCGCCTACTGCAGGTCGCCGACGTCGCCGCCGCCATGAGCGTCGAGGGCCTCATGGGCAGTCACATGCCCTTCCACCCGGCGGTGACGCGCCTGCGCCCACACCCCGGCGCGGCTGTGGTGAGCGACAACCTGAGAAGACTGCTGGCCGACTCGGACCTGAACCGAGCTCACGCCGACTGTGGCCGAGTACAGGACGCCTACTCGCTGCGTGCTGTGCCGCAGGTGCACGGGGCCAGCCGCGACGCGCTCGCGCACGTCACCGCCGTTCTAGAGATCGAGCTCAACAGCGTCACCGACAACCCGCTCATACTTTCAGACAGCGAGGAGGTAGTGTCGGCAGGCAACTTCCACGGTCAACCGCTGGCGCTGGCCGCCGACTACGCCGCGATCGCGATGGCCGAACTGGCCAACATCAGCGAGCGGCGCGTCGAGCAGCTCGTCAACCCGGCCCTTTCGGGGTTGCCTGGCTTCCTCACCGAGCAGGGCGGGCTCAACTCTGGCCTGATGGTCGCGCAGTACACGGCGGCCGCGTTGGTGAGCGAGAACAAGGTGCTCGCGCACCCGGCCTCGGTCGACTCGATCCCGACCAGCGCCAACCAGGAGGATCACGTCTCGATGGGCGCGTTGGCTACGCGCAAGCTGCTCGAAGTGCTCGACAACGTCGCCTACGTACTCGCCGTAGAGGTGATGGCCGCCGCCCAGGCGCTCGACCTGCGTGCGCCGCTCACGGCGGCCAAGGCCGTGGGCGCGGCCAAACTGCGGGTACGCGAGCTCGTCGAGCCGCTCGGCTCCGACCGCTACCTGGCCGGCGACCTCGCCGTGCTCAAAGAAGCGGTGGTCGACGGCTCGCTGGTGGCGGCCGCGGCGCAGG
>DASROV010000337.1:0-2265 GCA_035646755.1 Trueperaceae bacterium
CGGCCGGCAAGCCGGGCCCCATTTATGCACACGGTCTCCTAGCCTGCGCTGCCCAGCCGAGCCATCTGAACCTTTGCTTCACCTTCAGCCACGCCCCGCCTGGCGAATCCCCCAGACGGCCCAAATCTAAGAAGAAGAGCGGCTCCCCGACCTCGTGGAATTGGCCTCCCAGGGTTGTGGGCGCCACCGGCAACGCATGCTCGGTCGGCGTTCTCGGGCTCGAATCGAGGGCGCGGTTGCCCTGGGCGAACACGAATCCAATGGACCTATAGGAGTCGCCAATCGCTGCGGCGAGGCGCGCACCCATGCGGGTCTCAACGCCATAGCCCACGTCCCGCGCCTCCGTGACGTGGATGTTGTGCGCCCACAAGATGATCCGTGCGTCCGGGTCACGCTCCAACAACCACAGGACGTTGTCCGCCATGCTCCGATCACGCGAGTTCAGGTTGTCATAGGCATGCTCGCCCATTTGGACGACCAGCAAGGCGTTCCTGACCGCCCACTCGGTTTCCGTCTCCGGAGCGTTAGCGGCGTACGCCTTCCTGCCGGCACTCAGGTGATCAAGGACCACTCTCCCGCCGCGAAGCAGCGAGGGCGCTAGCCGAAGGAACCGGCTGGCGTTCGGTTCACGCCCCAACTCGAGCGCTGGCTGATAGAGATCCTGGGCGGTCGCCAGGAAGTCAGCATCGAAATGCTCGAGGAAGTCAAGTACCACCCGGGCGGCGGCGCCTGACGACTGGATATCGAAGCCGTGAAACTCGACCGGCACAGTCGCACTCGCGTTGTGCTGACGCAACCACTCGACCAACCCAAGCACCTCCCGCGTGTTCCACACCTGGAAGAGCCCACCGAGCGCTTCGGCAGCGTCACCCGGTCCGCCGCTGATGTACTCGTCGACCGCCCTCGACTCAGGCATGTTGGCCTCGAAGGCGATGACGGTGAAGCCGTGCGACTCGACCAGGTAGCGGATGATGCGATGCTTGAGCTCGAAGAACTCGTGGGCGCCGTGTGTGGCCTCCCCGAGGGCCACTACACGCGCCCCGTTCGCTAGTTCGTAGTCCTTGCTTCTCTAGGCGCCTGAGTAGCGGATACAGCGTGTTTCCGTCGACCGCGATTCCCTTGGCCTTCAGGAAGTCAAGCAGTGCATACCCGTAGCTGGGTGTCCGCAGCTCCACGAGACTAGCGAGCACGACGGTGCCGCGCCGCAGTTCCTGTAAATGGCTTGCCGTGATCTCCTCGTTCAACGACTCGGTTATGGGTCACACCTTGCTGTGTGTCGCACAGCATTGCAAGCGGCACAGCAATAAGCGTTGGTGACACTGTTGGACCGAGCGGGGCAGGCGCCACACAGTCCGCAATGTCGAGTCCGAACTCATCAGCGTCCCCGTTCACCACAACTAGGTGAAGCGGAACTAGCTAAAGGACCTCGGCTGGCTCCTCAGCGGTAAACGTCGCCGCGATGACCGACAAGTACGACCAAAACGACCCGTTTGGAGTCATCTATCGAGTAGATGATTCGGTAGCTACCAATGCGCACCCTGTACGCGTCACGCCCGGAAAGTTTCCGAGAACCAGGGGGACGCGGTTCGCTTGCCAGAAGCGCGATGGCCCCGCGAACCCGACCGGCACTAATCGAGTCCAGTTTGCGAAGAGCACGTATGGCCGCCGGCCTGAATTCGAGGCGGTACACTACGCCCAGCCAAGATCAGCCTTTACTTGCTCCCATGGGATGTTCTCGCCTTCCTCCGCCATGGCTTCGTCGAAGGCTCGAAGGTCTGCCAACTCATCCAGAGCGGCGAGCAGTTCGTCGTGTCGCGCGGGGCTAATCAGCACACCAGCGGGCTTGCCATATCGTTCTATCAGTACGGGTTCGCTCCTCGCCGAGTCAAGAATCTGAGCAAGGTTAGTACGTGCTTTGCTGACGTCGATTTTGCTCATTCGCATATGATACAACATCTGATCTATGTTGTACGTGTCCCCGCCCCGACATCGGGTTGGCGATGACGCGGACCGTGGCGTCGGCCACCAGCCGGTGGCGACTCACCCGCCAGCCGTTGGCGTGCTGCTGACCCACCGCCCTCGCTGCCCGCCGCAGTCGCGTGCCGTCTCCGGGATACGCGTTTCCGCAGCCGCTGACAAGGGTCACGATCGTCATCTGACAAGACCCGCCTGATTCCGGCTTGACGCATGCCGATATCGGAATATGATGGAACTCATGGCACGAGCAGCGACGACATCGGACGTCTTCAACGCGATCGCCGAGCC
>DASROV010000338.1:0-2867 GCA_035646755.1 Trueperaceae bacterium
GTGCTGGCAGGGTTCGTGGTCGACACCGCCGCCTACCGGGCGTTCATCGCCGAGACAGGCATCCGCGAGCAGATCGCGGACAGACTCCGGCAGACCGACCTCGGCGACCCCGGCGCGCGACGACAGGCCGCGGCCGACATCAACGTCCTGATGACGGCCGCGCCGCTTCCCGCCGTGGTCCACGCTGCGATCGTCGACGCATACGGCTCGCTGTCGGGGTTCGCCCGCAGCGCGACCGTCGCCGTACGGTCGTCGCCCGCCAGGGGCGACACGGCCTCCCACCTGCTGTCGCAGATGAACGAGACGTTCCTCTGCATCCGCGGACGTGACGCGGTGCTCAGGGCGGTGCGCCGCTGCTGGGCCTCGGCGTACGGCGAGCGCAGCCTCGGCGTGCGCGAGCAGCTCGGCCTGGCGCACACCGAGCTCGACATGGCGGTGATCGTGCAGAATCAGATCTCGGCGACACGCTCGGGCCTCATGGCCACCGGTGACCCCGGCCACGGCGACGCCGACCGGATATCGATCCAAGCGTCCTACGGCCTCGGTCAGGCGCCAGCGTCGGGCCGTGGAACCCAGGACCGCTACGTGGTCGACAAGCAGTCGCTGAACGTCCTCACCCGAGAGATCAACCGCAAGGAGGTGGTCGTCGACGAGGCGCCCCCGGAGGGGGGAACTCGCACACGCGCCGTCTCCGGCGAGCAGGTCACGCGGCCCGCGCTGCTCGATCGCGAGCTGCGCATCCTCGCCGGGCTGGGCACTGCGGTCGAGGATCGCTTGCGCGCCTCTCAGGTCATCGAGTGGGCGATCGATCGCCACGGCCACCCTTGGATTCTCCAATCCAGCCCGCTGAGCTTCGTGCCCAGACCTCGGTCGTAGCTCCGTCCTCGACTTCGAGGTCGAGCGCGAACGTGTCGGGCGTGACCCTCGAATGCCACGGCGCAAGAACCCTCCGAGGCACACGCATCGCCAACCGCCTCCTCACCCTCGCCGCAACATCACCCTCAACCACCAACTCGGCCGCCCCACCAGAGCCCTCATCGACTACACCGCCTAACCAACCGCGGAACTACTCATCTAGGCGTGTGGAAGTGAGAGTCCCAGCCAGACTATGACGAGCGAGGCGAGGAAGATCGCGGCTTCGAGGACGTGCATGGTCGGCCGCCGCATGTGCCACAGGACCAGGCCGCCGACGAGTGCCACGAGCCCCAGCTTGAAGTGCAGCGTGGGGTCGTCCCAGGTGTTGTGGCGAGTCGCCATCGCGCTGCCCGTGGCGAGCAGCACTGCGATCGCGCCAACCGTGCCGTAGCCGAACCTGCGCGCGATCGCACGTAGGCGCGCGGGGTCGGACAGCTTCCGCTCAACGGGCACCACCGCCACCACGAGAAAGAGCTGGCCGCCGACGAAGAAGGCCATGGCGATTACGTGGAGCCAGCGCACCCCCAGCCAGATCTCGGTCATGCCGGTGGGGCTCCCTCGGTCTCGGCGAGAGCTTCGGCCAACGCCGTTGCGGCCTCGGCCGGCATCGCCTCTTCGATCAGGGGGAACAGCTGCCGCTCCTCGAGCCGGACATGGTCCGTCAGGCGCTCACCGAGCTCGCGCAGATCGGCGGGCGACGCTGCGCCTGCCGTCTCGAGCCGGCGCGCCCCTCGGCGGATCACGACATGGTCGACGAGCACCCGCGCGACGAGCGGGTGCTCGGGATCGCCGTGCTCGGCATAGGCGGGCAGCAGGATCTCCTCCTCCTCGCGAAAGTGGCGCAGGCCGTGCGTGTGCCAGAACTGGAGAAAGGCAGCGGCCGTTTCGGCCGCCGTGTCGCGGTTGGCGTGTCGGAGGCGCCGTGCGATCACGAGCGCCTGATGGTGGTCGCGCGAAAGTGGCCGGAGAGCGATATGGCGCTTCACGGCGCTAGATCCTCAGCTCGCCGTGGCGTATCGCGCGCACGGCAAGCCCTGTGACGCGCACCATCAGCACCGCGTACGTGAGGGCCAGCACGCCTGTTGCCGGGCCCATCAGCGGCTCGACGGGGAGCAGCAGCCCGGCGGCGAGGCCGAAGACTCCGAGCGCGGCGAGCACCGGGGGCGCGGCATCCCCCCGCGCTCGCCGTTGCGGCAGCACGCGCCCGAGGTTCCGCACCCTCGCCAGGACCGACAGCAGCTGCAGCAGCGAGCCGAGGACCGTCATGCCGAGCCAGCCTGCGAGCAGCAGCACGGCGAGAGCGGACCTCTCCGGTCCCCACAAGGGGCCGTCCGGCCCCTGGGCGAGCGTCGCGAGGAGCCCGACGACCAGCCCGACGACCAGGAAGCACTGACCGACCGCCACCAAGCGCGCCGGAAGCGGCAGCGCCTCGGTGGCGTTGCGGACGGACGCGAGCAGGTTCGTCGCCATTGCCGAGGCGCCGATGCAGAGGCCGATCCACCCGGCGGCGACCGCGGCGGCGGTGTCCAAGCCGTATCCGCATGCGAGCACGGCCGTGCCGCCGATCCAGCCGGCGAACGCGACTTGCTGAAGCGCGGGGAAGCGCAGGCGCGTGTGCGTGAGGGATGGGAAGAAGGTGTGGAGCGTGCCGACGATCGCGGTGCCGAACCACCCTGCGAGGTTCAGCACGAGGTGCGCGCCGAGCAGGCTTCCGTATCGCCACGATGCCCCGGTGGCCAGAAGCGCACCAGCGACCACGCCGAACGCGAGGAACGCCGCGCAGGCGTAGTACCAGCGCGCTGCCCAGGGCGCGCGCTGCAGCGATCGGCGCTGGAGCCCGGCCAGCGCCATGACTAGCAGCGCGAGCCCCAGCAGCAGGAGGGCCGCACCGGCGACAGCCAGATCGGGAATCCGCCAGGTGACGCCGACCGTCACGGCGATGGCGCCCAGGT
>DASROV010000339.1:0-2870 GCA_035646755.1 Trueperaceae bacterium
GCTGCGGTTCGTCGGCGACCCCGACTACGAGCGCTACCTGGCCTCCTACTACGCTAGCTACCCCGGCTGGTGGCGCCACGGCGACTTGGTCGAGCTCGACCCAACGACCGGCGGCATCGTCGTGCATGGTCGCTCGGACGCGACCCTCAACCCCGGCGGTGTGCGCATCGGCACCGCCGAGATCTACCGCGCGCTGGAGAGCGTGCCCGAGGTGACCGAAGCGGCCGCTGTCGGCCGGCGCGCGGCGGAGGACGAGGAGATCTGGTTGCTTGTGGTCATGGGCGATGGCGCCGAACTCGACAAGGCCCTCGAGGCGAAGATCCGCGCTGCGATAAGGACGGCCGCCTCGCCGCGTCACGTGCCGGCCAACGTCGTCGCGGTCGCTTCGTTGCCGCGGACCCGTAGCGGCAAGGCCATGGAGATCGCGGTCGCCTGCCTCGTCAACGGCCGTGAGGTGCCCAATCCCGAGGTGGTAGCGAACCCGGAGTCGCTCGACGCCGTGAGGGCCAGCGTGAGCGGCGCCCTCAAGGACGCCGCGAGCGGGACCTGAACCAGCTTGGCCTCGTGACGGACGCTCCAGCGCGGCCGCCACGAAGCGCCGGAGTCTTGCCTAGCCTTTCACCGCGCCGGCAGTCAGCCCCGCCACGATGCGCTGCTGGAACACAAGCACAAGCACCACAAGGGGCACGGTTACCAGCACGGCGGCCGCCATTATCTCGCCGAACGGCTCCTGGCGCGCCACCTCTCCGGTGAACAGTGCGATCGCGACGGGCACGGTGCGAGCCGGGGGATCGATGATCGTGAACGTCAACGCGAACAGGTACTCGTTCCAGGCCTGGATGAAGGCAAGCAGGCCGGTGGTGACCATGGCCGGCGCCGCCAGTGGCAGCAACACCAGGCGGAACGACTGGAAGAGCGTGGCGCCGTCGACCTGGGCCGCCTGCAGCAACGAGTCCGGGAGAGCGCGGAAGAACGCGGTGAGCACCCAGACGGTGAACGGCAGCGTGAACAGCAGGTAGGAGAGGATCATGCTGGGTATTGCGGGCATGCCGATGACGCGGATGACCGCGTATAGCCCGGCCAGCACGGCGATCTGTGGGAACATCGTCATCGCGAGAATCACGTAGAGCGAAGGTTCTTTGCCGCGGAAGCGCATCTTGCCGAGCGCGTAGCCTGCGAAGGAGCCCACCAGAAGGCTGAGCACGGTAACCGAGCCGGCCACGATGGTCGAGTTGAGCAGCGCCCGGATGAAGCGGTCGTTGCTTAGCACGGCGCGGAAGTTGGCGAACACCGGGTTCGACGGCCACAACGTCGCCGGCGTCTGGATCAGCTCGCTCTGGGTCTTGAGCGCCGAGACTATCGCCCAGTAGAACGGGAACATAAGGTAGACGAAGATCGCGCCGATGAGCAGGTAGAAGAGCGTCCGGCCGACGACGCGCCTGGCTGAGCGTCTCACGAGTTGCTCCTCACGCCAAGCATGCGGATGTAAAGCACCGCGAACACGGCGACGAGCACGAAGATTATAACCGAGGCGGCCGACGACAGGCCGAGGTCGCGTTGGCTGATGAGCACGTCCTGGGCGTAGCTCGCCATCGAGTAGCGCTGGTTGCCGAGCACGACCTGGAAGATGTCGAACACCCTCAGCGAGTCGAGCGTGCGGAAGATGAGTGCGACGGCGAGCGTCGGTGACAGCAACGGCAGCGTGATGCTGAAGAACTTCCTGATCTTGCCTGCGCCGTCGACCTCGGCGGCTTCGTAAAGCTCCGAGGGGATGGTGGACAGGCCGGCTAGCAGCAGCAGCGCCATGAACGGCGTCGTCTTCCAGACGTCCATGGTGATCATGCTCGGCAGTTGCAGCGCGGCGTTGCCGAAGAAGTCGGTACGCCCTTCGTTGAGGCCGAGGTAGCTGCCGATGGTGTTGAACAGGCCGGCCCTCGATGGCTGGAGCATCCACTCCCAGATGCGGGCCGAGACTGCGGTGATCACCGCCCACGGGACCAGCATGGCGGCTCGCATCAACCCCCGGCCTCGGAAGCTCGTGGCAAGGGCGAGCGCGATGATCATGCCGAGGATCGTCTCGAGCGCCACGGCGACGACAGTGAACACCGTCGTGTCCCACACCGCCCGCACGAACTGCGAGGTAACGGCGCCGAGCACGTAGCGCTTGCCGAACAGGCCGAACTCGAACACCGACCGGTAACGCAAAGGTTCGCGTGGGAGCACGCTCACCCAACTCTCGTAGCGGACGTTGCCGTCGTCGTCGAGCAGGCGCTGCCCGGCGTCGTCGAGCTGTGGCGGCAGCTCCTTGATGGTCATCGACAGCAGCGCCCGGTAGTTGGCGAGGCCGATGTACTCGGTCTCGACGGAACTCGCGAAGCGGGCGTTGGTGAAGCTCGATTGGATGACCCGCGAGAAGGGGAAGACGGCTATGACGGCCAGGATCGCGAAGGTGGGTAGCAACAGATAGAGCGCCGTGCGCGACTCCATCCGTGCCAGCCGCATCGGCGCCCTCTTCGTTCTGCCTGTGCCCGCGTTTGCTGCGGGGTTACTGTCGGCCACTCACTGCTCCTCTCTCGTGCGGTTGGAGCTTAAGTTGGTCTCACGAGGAGATGAGAGAAGGGGCCGGGCTTACTGCGGCCCGGCCCCTTCGAGTTGCGAACTTGTTGGCGTCCGGCCGTTACGGCTGGCCGATTTCGAGCCCGGTGAGATCCTGGATGTCGAGCTCGGCGAGCGCGAGGGCGTTCTCGGCCGTCTCCTCACCGGTCAAGACGCTGTGCACCGCGCTGGAGAAGATGCGCGAGACCTCCGCGTAGTTTGGCGAGGCCACGGTCGACGGGCGCGCCACGGCGTTGATGAACACGTCGTAGAGG
>DASROV010000340.1:0-2236 GCA_035646755.1 Trueperaceae bacterium
TCGGCGCCTCCCGGGTGACCGCCAGGCGCTATCTCGAGCACCTGGCCGACGAGGGACTGGTCGAACGCTCGCCGCGCTACGGCGGCAGCGGTAGGCCCGAGGTGGCCTACCTCTGGATCAGGTGAGCTCGAGGCCCGGGTAAAGCGGGTGCTTGTCGAGCATCTCGTCAGCGCGGCCCTGCACTCGCTCGGCGATCCCGTCGGCGGTGTTGTACGTCGCCTTCGACGGCGCGCCAGCCTTGTTGGTCCCGGGCGTGGTGTTCGTGAGCACCTCGACGACCAGGTCGGCCACCGTGTCGAACTCGTCGTGCCCGAAGCCTCGAGTGGTCAGAGCGGGTGAGCCGAAACGGATCCCGCTCGTGTACCAGGCACCATTGGGGTCACCCGGCACCGAGTTGCGATTGGTGACCACACCGGCGTCCAGGAGCGCCGACTCGGCCTGCCGGCCGGTGAGGCCGTACGACGACACGTCGAGCAGCACGATGTGGTTGTCGGTACCACCGGTGACCAGGGTGGCGTCGCGCGTGAGGAACCCCTCGGCGAGCGACTTGGCGTTGTCGGCGATGTTCTGCGCGTAGGTCTGGAAGGAAGGCTGCCTCGCTTCTGCCAGCGCGACCGCCTTGGCGGCCATCACGTGCGAGAGCGGGCCGCCGAGCACCATCGGGCAGCCACGGTCCACGTCGGCGGCGAACTCCTCCTGCGCCAGCACCAGGCCACCACGCGGTCCGCGCAGCGACTTGTGCGTGGTCGTCGTGACGATCTGTGCGTGCGGGATGGGGTCCTCTTCGCCGGTGAAGACCTTGCCGGCCACCAGCCCCGCGAAGTGGGCCATGTCGACCATCAGCACGGCGCCGACCTCGTTGGCGATCTCGCGCATCTTGGCGAAGTTCACCCGGCGTGGGTAGGCGGAGTAGCCGGCGACCAGCACCAAGGGCTTGAACTCGCGGGCCTTGGCAGCCACGGCGTCGTAGTCGAGCAGTCCGGACTCGGGGTCGGTGCCGTACTGCTGCTGGTGGAACATCTTGCCGCTGATGTTGGGCCGGAACCCGTGGGTGAGGTGACCGCCGGCGTCCAGCGCCATGCCCAGCAGGCGTTGGTTGCCGAACTCATGGCGCAGCGTCTCCCAGTCGGGCTCGGAGAGGTCGTTCACGTTCTTCGCGCCGAGCTTCTCGAGGGTGGGCGTCTCCACGCGGTTGGCGAGGATCGACCAGAACGCGACCAGGTTGGCGTCGATACCGGAGTGCGGCTGGGCATAGGCGTACGGCGCGCCGAAGAGCTCGCGGGCGTGCTCGGCGGCCAGCGATTCGACCGTGTCGACGTTCTGGCACGCGGCGTAGAACCGGTGACCGACCGTGCCCTCGGCGTACTTGTCGCTGAACCAGGTGCCCATCGTCAGCAGCACGGCCGGTGAGGCATAGTTCTCCGAGGCGATCAGCTTGAGCGAGGACCGCTGGTCGGCAAGCTCTTGCCGTGTGGCCTGCGCCACACGCGGTTCCACCGAGGCGATCACGTCGAGGGCCGCGTTGTAGGCCGTGGAAGCGGTCTTCGCGATGGTCTCGGAGGCGTCCCCGACGCCTTCACCAGCCGATTGGGGAGTCGTCACGTCGCTCATGGGCGTCAGCCTAGGTGACCCATCCGGGGAGCGCGAACGCGGCGCTGCGTCCAAATGGCGGACACCCGTCTCACGACATGAGATTTCAGTTTGTGAAACCGGCGTCCGAAACGTGAGACTCGGTGCATGATCAGCGCTGCAACCTCGACCTGGCTCGTGGCACGTCGCCACGTGGACCTCGGCCGTACCCGCAGCAGCATGTGTCCTCGCTGGCTCTGAACCCTTTCAAGGCTCCGAAAAACCGTTGAAGGGCCGCCGCCTGGCCGCGACAGCCGATGCGACACAGCCGTCGTACGACACTCGCAGGCCCCGACCTCCAGGACATGAGACTGATGACCTCCACTTCGTCCACGCCCACCCGCCAGTCGACCGCCGCAACTGAAGGCCGCGTCGGACGCTCCGGCCGCTCACGTCCCAAGAAGGGCGAGGGCCAGTGGGCCCTGGGCTACAACGAGCCACTGAACAAGAACGAGCAGTCCAAGAAGGACGACAACCCCCTCAACGTGCGTGCTCGCATCATCAACATCTACTCCAGGAAGGGGTTCGCCTCGATCGACCCCGCCGACCTGCGCGGCCGGTTCCGGTGGATGGGGCTCTACACCCAGCGGGCGCCCGGCTTCGACGG
>DASROV010000341.1:0-3972 GCA_035646755.1 Trueperaceae bacterium
CCGGCGGCGGTGTGCACGCGGCGGTCACGGCCGGCACTGATGAGCAGCAGCGCCACCACGATGATGCCGCTAAGTCCCGCAGCCACGAACGCGTTCACCAGCGGGCTCGGCCTTATCTGGCTGGGCCGGGTCGCGGGCTGAAGCAGCTCGAGGTTGCCGCGCGCCGCCACCGCGAGCGAGCGTACTTCTGCCAGGCTCCGCCGCAGTTCGACGGTGAGCAACGACAGGGAGTTCACCTGCGGTTGGGCCGCGCGGCTGCCAACGCTGCGCAACTCGAGCAGCTGCTGCTCGAGCGCCGCGAGACGACTCTCGAGCTGGACGACCATCTCGGCGGCTTCCGACCTCGCCCTCGCGTCGTCCCAGCTGACCAGTGCGGCCGTGGCGGCGTTGGCCCTGTCCATGGCGATCTGCGGCGTGCTGCCGTTGGCGCCGATCATTATCAGCGTCGAACGGGGGCGTTCCTCGAAGCGGAAGCTCACGCTCTGCCTAAGCGCTTCCACGTCGCCGACGCTCACCTCAGCGGTGTCGTTGGGGTTGAGCCGCTGCCAGGTGTCGGCAAGAACCGCGGCGCTGTGAAGAACCGCGCCGTAGGCCGTCGGCAGGATCGGACCGCTGGCGGTAGGGACGTCGTTCGGCAGGTCGACGGTGAGCGTCCGCAAGGGCGCAAGCAGTGTTGACTCCACGGCGAACACCGGCTCGGCGCGGCTGCTGGCGAGGTAGGCGGCCGCCGCCGCCGGCAGGCCGAGGGCGAGGGAGTAGGCGATGACCTTCAGCAGGAACCTTTTCAGCGAGGGATAGGTGATGACCAGCGTTGGCGGCCCCTTGAGAGCTGGTGAGGCCGCGGCCGACAGGGCACTTGGTGAGGACGAAGGTACCGGAAGCTGTGCGCCCATCAGCCAATGATAGGCGGCCAGGGTTCAGCCAGGTGTGATGATGCTTCGATGGCCTTTAGGGGCAGTCTTCGCGGACGACGCCCGGCAATCCCGGTACGCTTGGTTGATGGAGAGAACCGCCTGATGGAACCGCTGATGGAACCTACAACGCCGCGCCGGCCGCGGGTCACAATCGGCATGCCGACCTACAACCGGCGGGACGGCTATTTCCCGCGGGCGCTGGCCAGCGCACTGGCTCAGGACTACCCCCGCCTCGAGGTGCTCGTCTGCGACAACGCCTCGACCGACGGCACCGCCGAGTACATAGCCAGCCTCGACGACGAGCGCCTTCGTTACCTACGTCACGAGCTGAACATCGGCGCCAACGCCAACTTCAACTCCTGCCTGGAGAACGCCACGGGCGACTACTTCCTGCTGCTCCACGACGACGACCTCATCGACCCGACATTCGTGTCGCGCTGCCTGGCCGCGCTCGGCGACGGCCCCGACGTCGGGCTGGTGCGGACCGGCTCGCGCGTGATCGGCGCTGATGGCGAGGTCTTGGCCGTCAACCGCACCAACACCGCTGGCCTCGACGGCGCCGAGGTGATGCTGCGCTGGTTCCGGCGCGAGACGCCCCTCTACCTGGCCTCGACGCTCTACAACACCCGCTGGCTGCGCGAGATAGGCGGCTTCAACAGCCCCCACGGCCTCTACCAGGACGTCAAGGCGACGGCCATGCTCATGGCTCGCCACGGTCATCACGACGTCGCCGAGGTCCTCGCCAGCTTTCGGCGCCACGACGACAACAGGGGCTCGTCGGTGAAGGCCGTGCAGTGGGCCGAGGACGCCGTGCACCTGCTCGACGTCATCGAGCGCGAGTTCCCAGTAAGGAAGAACGAGCTCACCGAGATCGGCAACGCCTACCTATGTCAGAAGTGCTACCGCGTGGCTTCGGCCATCACCGATCCGGTCGAGCGTTGGCGCACCTACCGCCAGGTCAACGAGATGTTCGACGGCGCGGCGTCGCCGCTCGTCTACGAAGTGAGGAGGTACTGGCGCCTGCTGAAGGGCGGCCTGCGCGGCCAAGTGAAGGCCGTCGTCGGGCGGGACGCCGTGGCTCCGTAGTGCCCGCGCTGCGCGTCGCGTTCCTCATCCCCGTCTTCCCCGAGATCCACAACACGTTCATCATCAATCAGATCACGGGCCTGCTCGACCGCGGGGTCGATCTGCACCTCTACCCGTTGGCCGTCGGCTCTTACGAGGAGGCACATGCCGAGGTCGCTCAGTACCGCCTGCGGGAGCGCGACAAGCACCTACGCGTGCCGGGGCCGCACCTCGAGCGTTTGCGCGGAGCCGCCAGGAGGCTGCTCGAGCCGCGTAGCTGGAACCCCGGCGTTATCGACGCCATCAACCCGTTGCGGGGCCGCGACACGTGGTCGCTGTTGCCCGCATACACCGCCCTGTCGTTCGCAGCCAACCGCGACTATGACATCCTGCACGCGCAGTTCGGCCACCTCGCGCCGCTGGCCGAGCGCTTGATCGCCAAGGGCGGCGTGAGGGCGAGTCTCGTGGCCTCCTTCCGCGGGGCGGACACCACCTCGCACCTGCCGAGGAACCCTGAGGCTTACCGACGCGTGTTCGAGCACGGCTCGTTGTTCCTGCCGGTCAGTGAGGACCTGCGCGCGCGGCTGCTCGCCGCCGGCAGCCCGGAGAAAAGGACGCTGGTTCACCGCTCGGGCGTCGACCTGCGGCGATTCGAGTTCGCCACGCGCTCTAGGGGCGCCGATGAGCCGACCGAGGTGCTGTTCGTCGGCCGCTTCGTCGAGAAGAAGGGCATCCGCGACGCGCTTGCCGCCGTAGCCGGCGCGCTCGGGCAGTTGCCTGCGTTGCCGAGCGGCGAGCCGGCCATGCGGCTCACGCTTATCGGCAGTGGGCCGCTGGAGGAGGAACTACGGCGGCTCGCCGGCGAGTTCGGCGTTAGTGACAGTGTCAGCTTCGCCGGCACACGAGACGCCGACGGCGTGGCCGAGGTCATGCGCGCCTCGCACCTGCTGCTGGCGCCAAGCGTGACCGCCGCCAGCGGCGACAAGGAGGGGGTGCCCAACGTCATCAAGGAGGCGATGGCGAGCGGTATGCCGGTCCTAGCCACCCTGCACGGCGGCATACCCGAATTGGTCGACGACGGCGTTTCGGGCTTCCTCGTGCCTGAACACGACGTCGAGGGGCTGACTCGGCGCCTGGTGACGCTCGTCGGCTCGCCTGAAAGCTGGGAAGCACTCGGCAGGGCAGGGCGCGCCAAGGTCGAGGCGGAGTTCGATTCCGAGAGCCTCAACGACCTCTTGCTCGAGCGCTACCGGGAGGTGATTGCGCGGGGGCGGCCGGCGGGCGGCTAGCCCGCTGACGCGGAAGTCGTTACGAAGTCGCCGTCGGCCAAGTTTGCGGAACTTTGGAAGTGACAGCCGTCGAGGAAGCCCTCGAGCAGCGACCTTATGCGCCGGTGATCGGAGCGCGAGGCGGCGGCCTGCAACGCGTCGACGGCGGCCGCCAACGCTTCGGGGTCAACCGGCTCGGCGCGGGCCACGAAGATCTTCGCGTGCGGGGTCTCGGAGCGCTCTTCCTTCTCGGTCATCAGCTCCTCGACCAAGCGCTCGCCAGGCCGCATGCCCGTGAAGCGGATGGGGATGTCGATGTCAGGACGCAGGCCGGAGAGCCGGATGAGGTCACGGGCGAGGTCGACGATGCGTACCGGTTCGCCCATGTCGAGGATGTAGACCTCGCCGTTGTGGCCGTGGCCGGACGCCTGCAGCACCAGCTGCGCTGCCTCTGGGATGGTCATGAAGTAGCGCACCATGTCCGGGTGCGTCACGGTAACGGGACCGCCGGCCTGAATCTGGCTCTTGAAGATTGGGATGACGCTGCCGCGGCTGCCGAGCACGTTGCCGAAGCGCACC
The DNA here is from genome assembly GCA_035646755.1 of Trueperaceae bacterium. Taxonomy (GTDB): domain Bacteria; phylum Deinococcota; class Deinococci; order Deinococcales; family Trueperaceae; genus DASRWD01. Next base: position 3,827 of record DASROV010000341.1, read on the forward strand.
GAACCAGACGTTCGTCTCGGTGCGCTTCGGCAACGTGCTTGGTAGCCGCGGCAGCGTCATCCCGATCTTCAAGAGCCAGATCCAGGCCGGCGGTCCGGTGACCATCACGCACCCGGACATGGTGCGCTACTTCATGACCATCCCAG
>DASROV010000342.1:0-5385 GCA_035646755.1 Trueperaceae bacterium
CCCTGCCACCCTCAGGTTGAGCGGGGAAGACTTCCAGCGCGTCCTCGTGGCCGACCGCAACGGCGAAGCGCGCCTACCGCGATTCTCGACCGAAGTTGGCGGCGGCAGCGAGTCTCGCGGCGAGAACCTGTCACCGGCCCAGCTGTTCGCGCCGGCGCCGGCCGCCGAGGAGCCGAGCGACGTGCTCGCGGTCGACATCACGCCACGCGAGAGCCGGCCGCTGGTGTGGTCGGTGCCGAGCATCCCGATCTCTACTTACGTCGGCGGCGTGAGGTTGAGCACCAGCTACTTGGCGCTGCTCCTCGCGCTGGTCGTCTACACCGCCAGCTTCATCGCCGAGATCGTCAGGGCCGGCCTGCAGGCGGTGCCGATAGGCCAGCGCGAGGCCGCGAAGTCGCTCGGCCTGTCCGACGCCCAATCCTTCCGCCACGTGGTGTTCCCACAGGCCATGCGCATAATCCTGCCCCCGATGATCAGCCAGTTCCTCAACCTCACCAAGAACTCCTCGCTGGCCCCGTTGGCGGCATACGCCGAGCTGTTCACGATCAGCATCATCATCGCCAACCAGACGGGCGCCTCGGTGCCGGTGACGATCATGATCATCGTGGCCTACCTCGTCATCTCGCTGGTATTCGCCCTGGTGCTAAACACCATCAACGCGCGCATGGCGCTGGTGGAGCGCTGATTATCGAGCCACGCCAGCCCCCCGTGGGTGAGACCGGCGCGGTCGCCTGGGCTCGCCGTAACCTCTTCGGCAGCGTCGCCGACAGCATCGCGACCGTCGTCGGCGGGACGGTGCTGCTGCTAGCGGCCTTTGGCCTGCTGCAGTGGATCTTCACCGGCGCCCACTGGGAGCAGGTCTGGAACAACCTCAAGCTCTTCGCCGTCTACCGCTACCCGCGCGAGCTGCTGTGGCGCCCGTTCGCGATCATCGGCATGATCATGTTCCTGCTCGGCCTCAGCGCGTCAGGCTCGCGTAGTGACGCCAACGTCATCATCCGCGGGGTCTTCTGGTGGTTCTTCTTCGGCGTCGGCGTACTTGGCGTCGTCGGCCTGCTCTACTGGCCATCGGTCCGCTTCGGTTGGGCCGCCACGGCCGTCGCCGGTCTCGTGGGCCTCGCTATCGGCGCCGCCGTTCCGGCCGTGAAGCGCTCGCTCGGCTGGTTGTGGGGCGCCTCGGTGGTGGTTGCGTTCGTGCTGCTTTACGGCGTGTTCGAAGGCGGGCCGCTGCGTCACGTCGAGACTCGCGTGTGGGGCGGTTTCCTGCTCACCATGGTGTTGTCGGTGGTCGGGATCGTAGTTAGCTTCCCGCTCGGCATCCTGCTGGCGCTCGGCAGGCGCAGCAAGCTGCCCGCCATCAAGTGGGCAAGCACGGCGTTCATAGAGGTAGTGCGCGGCGCGCCGCTCATCACCTGGCTGTTCATCGCGTCGTTGTTGGTGCCGCTGCTGCTCGGCATCTCCGACCCCGACAGGATAAGCGCCCTTACTCGCGCGCTTGTCGCCGTTACCCTGTTCAGCGCCGCTTACATGGCCGAGAACGTGAGGGGTGGGCTGCAGGCCGTGCCGAAGGGGCAGGAGGAGGCAGCAAGGGCGCTGGGACTCTCGGGTTGGCAGACGACGCTGCTCATCGTCCTGCCGCAGGCGCTGCGCGCGGTGATCCCGGCGATAGTCGGCCAGGCCATAGGGCTGTTCAAGGACACCTCGCTGGTGTTCATCGTCGGCCTCTTCGACTTCTTCAACATCGCCGGCGTCGTGGCCACCCAGCCTGCTTCGTTGCTCGTGCCCGGCGGCATTAGGCTCGAGCTGTCGCTGCTCCTGGTCGTCGTCTACTGGTTCTTCGCGTACCGTATGAGCGTGGCGTCAAGGCAACTCGAAGCGCAACTCGGCGTGGGTACGCGCTGATGGTTCTCGTGGCGACCGCGCCGTGCAGCAGCACCATGTGGGCCGCGGAAGGGGAGAGATGAGCGATACAGGCGTAAAGAGCGCAGTCGTCCGCGCCGACGCGCCGGCGGGCGGCGAGAGGATCATCGAGGTCGAGGGTCTCAACAAGTGGTTCGGTGAGTTCCACGTCCTCAAGGACATCTCCCTGTCGGTCAACAAGGCCGAGGTAGTCGTGATTATCGGGCCGTCTGGCTCGGGCAAGTCGACCCTCATCCGCTGCATCAACCGCCTCGAGGAGCATCAGGAAGGTCGCATCGTCGTCGACGGGGTCGAGCTCACCGACGACGTGCGCGCCATCGACCAGATAAGGCGCGAGACCGGCATGGTCTTCCAGTCGTTCAACCTCTTCCCGCACCTCACCGTGATCGACAACATCACGCTCGCCCCGATACGGGTGCGCAAATGGCGCAAGAGCAAGGCCGAGGAGCGCGCGATGTTCTTCCTCGAGAAGGTCGGCATCCCCGAGCAGGCCCGCAAGTACCCAGGGCAGCTCTCGGGCGGGCAGCAGCAGCGTGTGGCGATCGCGCGCTCGTTGACCATGGAGCCCAAGGTGATGCTGTTCGACGAGCCGACGAGCGCGCTCGACCCCGAGGTCATCGGCGAGGTGCTCGACGTAATGGTCAACCTCGCCAAGGAGGGCATGACGATGTGCGTGGTAACCCACGAGATGGGCTTCGCGCGCGAGGTCGGCGACCGGGTGGTGTTCATGGACGCCGGCCAGATCGTCGAGGTAGGCACGCCCGAGCACTTCTTCGTCTCCCCGCGCGAGGAGCGCACGAGGGCCTTCCTGTCGAAGATCTTGTGAGCCAGCGCGCAGCGGCCCGGGCAAAAGCGGAATGTCACAGCCCGGCTCAGGGGGCCTAGCCTAGAATCGCAGCATGTCGAAGCACACAGCCTGCACGCGCGAGCAACGTTCATGAGCGACAACGGCTCGCGTGGCGTTCGCATCGCCGACCTGCTGCGCACCATGGTCGCGCGCGGCGCGTCCGATATTCACCTGCAAGCAGGGGCGGCGCCTCACCTGCGCGTCGACGGCGACCTCATGGTCCAGGAGTCGGTGCCGTCACTCACGCCTGAACAGACCGAGCAGATCGCGTTGGCGATGATGAGCGAGTCGCAACGCGACCTCTTCCGCCACAGGCACGAGGTCGATTTCGCTTTCAACATCCCCAACGTCGCCCGCTTCCGCTGCAACGTGCTGCGCCAACGCGGCTCGGTCGGCATCGTCATGCGCGTGATCAAGGACGCCATCCCCAGTTTCGAATCGCTCGGCCTGCCCACCGAGGTGGTCACCGAGTTCGCCAGCCAGCCGCGCGGCCTCGTGCTCGTCACCGGCCCCACCGGCTCTGGCAAGACGACGACGCTCGCGGCGATGGTCGACTTCGTCAACCGCCGCTTCGCGCGCAACATCATCACCGTCGAGGACCCGATCGAGATCCTGCACCGCAATCACAAGAGCCTGGTCATCCAGCGCGAGATCGGCCTCGACACCAGCGACTTCGTCGCCGCGCTCAAGTACGCCATGCGCCAGGACCCCGACGTCATCATGGTCGGCGAGATGCGCGACAAGGAGACGGTCGAGGCCGCGATCTCGGCCGCTCAGACCGGCCACCTGGTGTTCAGCACGCTGCACACCCTCGACTCCATCCGCACCGTCAACCGCATCATCGACTTCTTCCCACCGCACGAGCGCGACCAGATAAGGATCCTGCTGGCCGAGTCGCTGCTCGGCATCCTCAGCCAGCGGCTGTTGCCGCGCGCCGACGGGCCTGGCCGCGCCCTTGCGGTCGAGGTGCTCGTCAACACGCCCCTCATCCGCGACTACATCAAGGACGAAGAGAAGACCCCGCTCATCAAGGAAGCGCTCATGCAGGACAACCTGCGCGGCATGCAGACCTTTGACCAGCACTTGGTCGAGCTGTACCTGGCCGCGCGTATCACGCTCGAAGATGCGACCTTCATGGCGACCAGCCCGCACGAGTTCCGCCTCATGGTCACGCAGCAGCAGGGCGGCATCGGCATCGAGGAAGAGCGGCAGTTCGATCGGCTGATGCAGCCGCGCGGGCCGTTGGGCTGAGGCTTTGGCCGGAAGCTCGGCCCGCCTAGCTACCTGCCACGCTCGGCCAAGCGACCACGCCGGGCGTCCAGCTTAGCTTCGCTTTCACCTCGCCGTAGAGGTCATGTTCGTCCGAGGCGTCGATGACGACCTCGAGCAGATCGCCGACGGCCACGGTGCCGTCGCCCCGGGCACGTACCACGCCGTCGATGCCGGGAGCGTCCCCTTTGGTGCGGCCGATGACCTGGCCGGGCAGGTCGCCGAGCGCGTCAACTATCACTTCGAGGCGGCGGCCGACCTTGGCCGCAAGCTTCTCCCTGCTGATTCCGGCCTGCAGCGTCATGAGCCGCGCCATCCGCTCCTGCTTAACGTCTTCGTCGACGGCGCCGGGCAACTGGTTCGCATCGGCCTCGTCGACGTCTGAGTAGGTGAACGCGCCGACGCGGTCGAGGCGCGCTTCGGCCAGGAAGGCGAGCAGCGCCTCGAAGTGCGCCTCGGTCTCACCGGGGAAGCCCACGATGAAGGTCGAGCGCAGCGTGAGGTCGGGGCACGTCGCCCGCCAGCGCTGGATGGTGGCGAGGTGGCTCGTCGCGCCACCGGGCCGCCGCATCTTGCGCAGGATCTCGGGCGAGGCGTGCTGCAGGGGCACGTCGAGGTAGGGAAGCAGCATGCCTTGCGCCATCAGCTCGACGAGAGCCTGTACGTGCGGGTAGGGGTAAACGTAGTGCAGGCGGAGCCACACGCCCAGCTCGGCAAGCTCGGTGACGAGGTCGACGAGGTGCGCTCGTAGCTCAGAATCGTCGAGTTCGGAGGGCGCGTGTCTGAGGTCGACGCCGTAGGCACTGAGGTCCTGGGCGATGAGCAGTAGCTCCCTCGCGCCGGTGGCGACGAGGCGCCTGGCCTCGTAGACGAGCTCGGCCGCCGGCCTCGAGACCAGGTCGCCGCGCAGCTTGGGGATGATGCAGAAGCTGCAGCGGTGGTTGCAACCCTCGGCGATCTTCAGGTAGGCGTAATGACGCGGCGTCAGCCTCACCGGGCCGCCGTCCGCGCCGGCCTTCGTCATCGGCAGCAGGCTGGTGAACGGGTGCTCGTCGAGCGGCAAGGCCTTGCGCACGGCGTGCATCACGCCGTCGACGTCGGCCTGTCCGGTGACGGCGAGTACCTGCGGATGGCGTTCCAGGATCTTCTCGGGCCGTTCGCCGAGGCAGCCGGTGACGACGACCTTGCCGCTGCCGGCCAGCGCCTCGCCGATCGCGTCCAACGACTCCTCGACCGCCGGCGTGATGAAGCCGCAGGTGTTGACGACGACCAGCTCGGCGTCGTCGTAGTTGTCGACCAGGAGGTAACCGTCGGCGCGGAGCTGGCTGACGATCCGCTCGCTGTCGACC
>DASROV010000343.1:0-2236 GCA_035646755.1 Trueperaceae bacterium
GAGCGCCCTTATCAGCGGTTCCAGTACCCTGAACGCCCGCACGTCGGCGACGCTTAGCACCGTCTCGCGCCGGACCTTCTTGTAGCTGGTGTTGGCCGGGAAGGTGTCTACCAGCACCGCGGGGTCGAAGTCGAGTTGGAGGAACTCACACACCGCACGCAACACCTGCTCCTTGTCGGCCCTCAGCGACTCATAGGTGACCAACTGGACGTTAGGGTGACCGACGTAGGCTTGCTCAACGCCCCGATGCAAGTAGTAGGAAGCGAGCTCGCGCCCGAGAAGAACGGGCCCGACGCGCACGGGGCGGCTGGCGAGCCTAAGAGCCACGCTCGAGCGGACGTTTTCGAGCACGTTGGTTCGCCGCATGATAAGGAACCGCGCCTCCGGGAAGGCGCCGTGTAGGCGCGGTAGCAGCAGACTCGATCCTTTCTGCAGCCACGACTCGGCGGCTCGCGCCGCGGCCAGGCGGTCCATGAAGTGCCCGAAGAACGCCAGGTAGTCGGTATGGCGACGGTCGTATAGCACGCTTTCCGGCAGACCCGAACCGTGGAAGTAGCTTGATCTCATGAAGGCGGCGAGGAACGCGTAGTAGTGGTCGTCGACGCTCAGGTCACCGAACATCCTCGGGAAGTGCGAGAACAGGTTGGCCTCGAGGACGCCGATTCGCGGCGCCGTTATGGCCGCCACGGCCGGATGGTTTGCTACCTGGTTGCTTAGCCACTTCGTGCCCGAGCGGTTGCGGCCGAGCACGAGTATCTGCCCTGGCGCGTCCCGAGCGCCGATCGGTTGCCGAGCGCGCGAGGGCTCTGCCATAACTACAGCAGCGTGACCCGGTAGTAGAAGGGTACCTCTTGGCCCGGTTCCAGCGCTTCGAGGAGGGTCCAGCGGACGGCCTTGTAATCGCTGGGCTCGACGACTTCACGTTCGTCGCCTTCGCCGACGAGCAGCGGGGCGGTACCGAAGTTGGTGCCGTCGGGAGAGAACTCGGTGAGCACGCGCTGCGATGACGGGGTGGCCGAGCCGGGAACGAACTCCATGCCCTCCATAATCGGGCCGATAACCTGTACCCGACCTGCGGGCAAGGTCGTCTCGCCAACGTTGGTGGCGAACACCCGGTACTCGATCACCTGGCCGGGAATCGCGCTTGTCGCCTCGGTGAAGCGCTCTTCGCGCGTGCCGTCGTCGAGGGTGACGAGGCTGACGATGTAGATCTCGGTGCGGAGTTCGATCGGGTTGGTTACGGTCTGCTCGTCCGCCTGCTCCGCCGGCTGTCCGACCGGCTGCTCTGCTGGGCGTTGACCAAGTTGCTGGTCCGATCCTTCGTCCTGCGCAGCGCCGACCGGCAGTGCCAGCAATAGCGCGAGAGCGAGTGCGGTGGCGAACCCGAGGCGGCGGCTGAAGCGACTGCCGCGAACGGCGAGGCCGTGGCTGTCGGGGCGGCCGTTAGCGGGGGCGCCGTCGAAGAACCTGCTGCTGGTGGCAGAACTCTGTCTCATCCGGGCAAGGATAGCAACGCCAGGTGACCGGAGCTTGAGTTCTCAAGACTTGCGCGTAATCGTCGGTTCATCCACGCGCCAAGGCCAACTGCTGCGGCCGTGCGAAACTGCTCACAGCTGGGGCCGCGCGCCATTGCTCATCGTTGGGGCCGCCTGGTTCATTCCTGGGCTAGCGGCTGGGGCGCATTTGGGCTGGGCCTGAGGTAGTTCGCCAAGTCAACGTAGTCGGCGGCCGCGGCCGAGCCGCCGGCAGCAGCTGCCTCGAAGGCTGTCAGCGCCGCTTCGAAGTCTTGAGCGACCCAGCGTCCGTGGAACAGCAGTTGCGCGTACTGGAAGAGGGCCGGCGGATGACCGGCGGCCGCGGCCTCACGCAGCAGCGCCACGCCGCGCTCGGCATCGGGTTGAACACCTAGTCCCTCGAGGTAAAGGTTGGCAAGAGCCGCTTGAGCTTCCGGCAGGCCCTGAGCCGCGGCCAGGTGGTACCACTCGGCCGCACGGCGGTTGCTCCACGGCTGGCCGAGCCCGTTCTGCACCAGGTAACCGAGCATGTACTGCGCGCGAGGGTCGCCGTTGGCCGCTGCGCTCTGCCACGCATTCTGCGCCGCGCTGAAGTCACCGGAGCGGTAAGGCGCCAGGCCGGCTTCATAGGTCGCGCCGCCCGCTGACGGCCCGCGGGCGGAGAACACCAGCTGCAGCACCACAAGCAGCACCAGCGAGACAACAAGGGCCCACAGTAGGTA
>DASROV010000344.1:0-6167 GCA_035646755.1 Trueperaceae bacterium
GTGTGGTCGTCGATGTAAGCGAACCACTCGACCACCGTCAGCTCGCCGAGGTCGTTGTGGGGGATCTTCAGATTCGGATCGACGCCACTCGCCGCGAGCTCACGCGCCAGCGTGATCGACTCGTCACGGACCGCGGCGAAGGTGTCCTGCAGCTCCTCGAGCGTGGCGTTTTCGGGCAGCCGGTAGCCGTGGTAACTGTCGAGCACCAATGGCTCACCCTTGGTGACGCGGATGCGGCTGTGAATTCGGCTCAGGCTCCAGCGCTCGATGCCGACGAAGTGGTTAAGGGCCTCGCGGTTGCCCGGCGTGTCCGCGGCCCTGCGGATGCGAGGCAATAGCCGCTCACGCGACTCTTCAAGGCGCTCGGCCTGCTCCGCGATGGTCGTGCCGCGGGCCTTGCCCCTAACTCGACGGCGCAACATCATGCCTATCAGCCTCTGAAGCAGGCTCACGGCCTACCGCCCCCTCTCGTGTTCACGCCAGAACCGTACACCGGCATCCACGAGTACCAGCCGATCCACCGTCTCCAGCCCGTCGAGGGTGAACCAGGCGACGTCGTCGGTAGACCCGGTCCTATCGCGGGTGAGCGCGCCTTCCTTGATCTGCGCGGCGAAGTACACGCAGAGGCTGTGTAGCGCCGTGTCCCGCGGTCCTGTCCACTGCTCCTCCCCGGTGACGTAGAAGCTCTCGACGCCGAGGAGCCCTCGGAGCTTTACGTGGAGGCCGGTCTCTTCGAACACCTCGCGCACGGCGGCGGTCTCGGCGTTCTCGCCGAACCGCAGGGCGCCGCCTGGCAGCGTCCAGCGGGATCGGTCAGGCTCGTCGAGGTGGGTGAGCAATATCTTCCCGTCGACGACGATCACGCAGTACGCGCCGACCCGGGTGTCGAACTGCGTTCCTGATCCGCCCATCGTTCGAGCCTATAACCGATAAGCCTCTTTGGCCGCCTCATACGCCAACCACTTCACCATCGTCGGCGCCGCGTCCTCGTCAACGAGACCGCGCTCGACCATCCCCGCAGTCCAGTTGCATACGGTCCGGCGCCACACGTCGTGGCGGGTGCGGATGCTCGGGAAGGCGCGCGTGTCGTCGTTGAAGCCGGCCAGGTTGTAGATGCCCGCGGTCTCGACGACGCGGTCGAGGTAGCGCTCGAAGCCGAGGACGGAATCGAAGAACCACCACGGCGCGCCGAGGCGCATGGCTGGGTAGTGCCCGGCCAGCGGCGCCAGCTCCCGCGCGTAGGTCGCCTCGTCGAGCGTGTAGGTGATGAGCTGGAAGCGCTCGTCGTTGCCGAAGGCGTTGAGCAGCGTGTGAAGGCCGCGTGTCCAGTCGACCGAGACGGGGATGTCGGCGCCCTTGTCGGCACCGAAGCGCTCGAACACCCGCTGGTTGTGGTTGCGGTAGCTGCCGACGTGCAACTGCATGACGAGGCCGTCCTCGCACGCCATGCCGGCCATCTCGAACAGCATGTGCGAGTGGAACCGTTCGGCCTCGCCGGGGTTGATGGTGCGGTCGAGCGCCTTGGCGAACAGCCGGGCCGCTTCGTTGCGCTCGAGCGGCTCGACGAAGGTGCTGAACACGCCGTGGTCCGTAGCCGTGGCGCCGCTACCCTTGAAGAACTCCCGGCGGTCGCGCAGCGCGGCGAGGAAGCCGTCGAGATCCTCGACAGACGAGCCGGAGCGCTCCTCGAGCAGCTTCAGGCGCTCCCCCCAGGTATGATCGGCGGTGTGCATCAGCGCGTCGGGACGGAAGGTGGGCACCACCGCCAGCCCGGCCTCGCGTATCGACCGCTGGGCCGCGAGGTCGTCGGTCGCGGCGTCGGTGGTCGCCAGGAGCTCGATGTTGAAGCGCTCGAACAGCGCGCGCGGCGTGAACTCGTCACTCGCGAGCCGCTCGGCTATCTGGTCGTAGACCTCGTCGGCGGTCTCGGCAGACGGCCTGACAGCCACCTCGAACAGCTCGACGAGCTCTGCCTTCAGCCACAGGCCGGTCGGCGTGCCGTCGAAGAGGTGGAAGTGTTCGCAGAACGTGCGCCAGATGGCGCGCGGATCGGTCTCGACGGGCGTGTCGTCGAGCGTCGGCACGCCCAACTTCTCGAGCGGCACGCCGCGGCTGTAGAGCATGCGAAGCACGTAGTGGTCGGGCACGATGAGCAGGTTGGCGGGGTCGCTGAAGCGGGCTCCAGGGTCGGCAAGCAGCTCTGGCTGCACGTGGCCGTGGGGCGACACTATGGGCAGGTCGCGCACGCCCTCGTACAGCTCCCTTGCCCGGTCGCGCACGGTGGCCACCGGTGAGAAACAGCGGTCCGGATCGAGAGTAAGGGGAGAGGGCATGTTCCTCCTTCGCGCCCCTTAGAGGGCGGTTTCGCGGGGCGCGCCGGCGAACGGCACGAACGGCGTTAGGTGCCGTTCGAAGTGACGCGCCAGCCCCGCCTCGTGAGCCTGCCAGCGCTCGCCGAGGAGCCGCTTGAGCTCGCCCCCGAACTCGTCGAGAGCGCTGCCGAACGTCACGTGCAGCACTTGCCTGGCGTCGTCGTCGTCGAGCAGGGCGGGCAGCTCGGCGTCCGTAAGCTCGTCCGGGCTCGGCACCGCCTCTAACCTAGCGCCGATGAGGTAGCTCTTGCGGTCGGCCTCGAAACGCGTATGGCCGATGGCGAGCGCGCGGCGGAACAGCTCGGGCGCATTAACCGCCGCCACCCGCAGCGCCTCGAGGTAAGAGGTGCCCGCGGTCTTGAGGTGCACCATGCCACCGGTCGCCTCGGCGATCGCCGCGTAGACGCTGAACTTGTCGCTGCCGCTGTGAAGCGAGAGTTTGTAGGGGCCAAGCGCCCGAGCGATGCGCGCATGGCCGTCGAGCGTGCGTACCAGCTCGCCAAGGTCGCCGCTGGGGTCGGGCCGGAAGTCGACGCCCTTCTCGAAGCGGCCGACGAAGCGCGGCGCCAGCGAGACGACGTTCACGCCGAGGCGCCTCAGCTCCAGTGCGACGTAGGCGTGCTCGACCAGCTTGGTCGGGTACGAAGTCTCGTCGACCGAGAGTTCGACCTCGAACGGCGCGCCAGAAGCGGCCAACACCCGGTGCAGCCGTGCGGTGTGAGCAAGCGCCGCGCCGTACTTGACGGCCGCTCGAGCCAACGCCTCTGCCTCGAACTCGATGGCGAGTCCGTCGGCGTCGGTCGGGGCGCCGAGCAGCCGAGACTTCAACGCCGGCCAATCGTCCTCTAGCTCGGCCCACGGCAGCGCCGCCAGCTTGGCGTCGAGCTCGGCTCCGCTGGCGTTCTCGGCGCTGTCGTCGACGTGTGCGCCGGGATCGATGGTGAACAAGGTGTAGCCGGCCGCGAGGCATTCACGCACATGCTCCTCGGTCTTGAGGTGGTCGGCGTCGGCGCCGAGCGGTAGCCGCCAGCCGGCCTCGAAGGCGCCCCAGGTGGCGTCGTCCATCACCTCCTGGGCGCTGCGCCGCGTGCGCGTCATCTCGCGGATCGACTGCTGAGCGAAGATCGGCCCGATCTTGCCGGTAGCCGCGGCCAGGTCCATGGCGGCGGCGTGCCCCGGGGTGGCCAGGCCGAGGCGGTCACCGAAGCCGGCGCTTGTCATTAGCCCCAGCGGCACCGGCCGCAGGTTGGCGAACGTCGCCCGCAAGGCGGCGGCGTTCCCGGCCGTGGTCGGCGCGCGCAGCAGGTTCAGACCGTCGCCGGCGTCGGCAATGTCGCCCGCGAAGCGCGTCAGCACCGCAGCGCCCGCCTCGGCAAGCACCGCCAGGCGACCGGACGACCCGGCGCCGACGGAGGGACCAGTGGCGTGACCAGCGGCGGGACCAGTGGCGTAGCCAATGGCGGGACCAGTGGCGTGACCGACGACGTCGTGCTCGAGCCACATGGCGGCTCCGCCCGCCGTCCTCTGGCTGCGTCCGCCGCGTTCGCCGGCGAGTTCGCGAGCCCGTCTGGCGACCGTCAGCGCGGCGTCGGTATCGCTCGCGTTCACGGCATTGGTGTCACTGGTCATCCGCTCTCCTATCCGCGGCCACGGGGTCGAACCCCTCAGTGGATCCGCGCACGATCAGCTCCGGCTGCAAGACGATATCGATGCCGTGCCCGCGCCCGCGCATGCGGTCGAACAGCATGGCGGCGGCCTGTTGGCCGAGCTCGTAGGTCGGGGCGCGGATGGTCGTAAGTCCCGGGCTGAACATCTTGGCGAACACGATGTCGTCGTAGCCGGTGACGGCCAGCTCGGTCGGCACGGTGATGCCCAACTCCGTCAGCGCCTGCAGCGCTCCGGCGGCGACGAGGTCGTTGAAGCACAGTAGCGCGTCGATGTGCGGCTCGCGCGTGAGCATCTCGCGTGCCGCCGTGGCGCCGCCCTCGACGGTCGGTGGGCAGGCCAGCACCCGTGAGCGGGGCAGTTCGATCTCCAACTCCCTGGCCTCGCGGTCGAGGCCGAGCATGCGCTCGCGGCCGGCGTGCGAGTGGCCCGGTCCGGATAAGAACGCCGGTCGCCGGCAGCCCACCTGATGCAGATGCCTAAGTAGCAGCCGCGCGCCGAGTTCGTGGTCGATGCGCACCGAGCCGGCGTAGCGCGGGTCGGAGCGGCGGTTGATTAGCACCGCGGCGCGTTGCCGTTGGAGCAGTGGGTAGAGGTCGTTGTTGTCGAGGCGTGGGCTACAGGCGATGACGCCGTCTACGAGGTGGTCCTCGAACGTCTGCAGCGCCCGCGTCTCGCGCCTGGTGTCTTCGATGACGTTGGTGAGCAGAAGCGTGTAACCGTGCTCGCCAGCGCCGTCCTCGGCGCCCCTCACGATCTCCGGGAAGTACGGGTTGGTCACGTCTGGAACCATCAGGCCGATGGTCTTGGAAGACGCCGCCTTGAGGCCGCGAGCGACGATGTTCGGGCGGTAGCCGAGGCTCTCGATCGCCTCCCTTACGCGCTCGCGGGTGCCTTCGCCCACGCCCGGCCGGTCGTTTACCACCCGCGAGACGGTCATCAGCGAAACGCCGGCTCGTGCGGCGACGTCCGCCAACGTGATCCTTTCGGTCGTGGCTTGCGGGTTCAACGCTTCCTCCTGCGGTGGCGCTGTTAACGATAACGCAGACTTTACGACGAACGTTCCGGTTTGGGAAGCGCGGCTTCGCTGGTCCCGACCGGGAACGGCTCGCCCCTGCCCGCGCCCAAGGTGAACCCTTGCTCGACCCCCTGAAGGTAGGCGAGGCCTATGGCCCGGTCGTAGAGGCCGTAGCCGGGGATCGCCTGCTCGCCCCATAACATCCGGCCGTGGTCGGGCCTAAGCGGCACGTTGACGTCCTGTTCAAGGAGCACCTGCAGCACCGCCGTGAGGTCGATGTCGCCGGCCGAGCGGTGGTGCGCGACCTCGTGGAACACGCGCTCGGCGCCGCGCTTGACATTGCGGGCGTGCACGAACGCAACCCGGGGGGCGAACTCTCGCGCTATCGCCACGACGTCGTTCTCTCGAGCGGCGCCGAGGGCGCCGGTGCACAGCGTCAAGCCGTTGGACGGCGACTCGGCGGCGGCGAGCAGGTAGCGCAGGTCGCCGGCGTTCTTCACGATGCGCGGGAGCCCGAAGATCGACCACGGCGGGTCGTCGGGATGGATGGCAAGGCGTACGCCCAGCTCCTCAGCCACCGGCACGACGTCGGCGAGGAAGGCCGCGAGGTGTTGCCGCAACCGGCGCTCGTCGATGGCCTCGTAGCGCGCGAACGCCGCCTTCAGCTGCTCACCGTCGTAGCCGCTAGACCAGGCCGCTAGTCGCTCCATGCCGCGCGAGAGGTCGAAGCGGGCCAGCCCGGCCTCGTCGTACGACATCGCGTTCGAACCGTCCTCTAGCACCAGAGCGAAGTCGGTCCGCAACCAGTCGAACACCGGCATGAAGTTGTAGCAGACGGTCTTCACGCCGGCCGCGGCCACCACGCGCAGGCTCTTAGCCCAGGCCTCGACGTGGCCGTCGCGGTCCTTGCCTGCTGTCTTTATCGCCTCGCTCACCGGGATGCTCTCGACGACCGTCCACTGCAGGCCGTGCGCGGCGAGCACGCGCGCGCGCTCGTCGACCTGCTCGGTCGTCCAGGCCACCCCGGCCGGCACGTCGGCAAGCGCCGTGACCACGCCGTCGAGCCCAGGCACCTGCCGTAGCTTCGCCAGGGTCACAGGGTCGTCTGGTCC
>DASROV010000345.1:0-2265 GCA_035646755.1 Trueperaceae bacterium
GGCTTCATCGGCTCCCATCTCGTCGAACGCCTTATCGCCGCTGGGCTCCAGGTGAACGTGCTCGACGATCTCTCCAGCGGGCGGCTTGGCAACCTCACGACCGTCGCCGACCGCATAACGCTCTTCACCGGCGACGTCGCGGACCCCGTAGCGGTGGAGCAAGCCATGCGCGGCTGCCAAGCGGTCGTGCACCTGGCCGCGGTGGCGTCGGTGGAGGCGTCGGTGCGGGAGCCGCTGCGAACCAACAGGACCAACCTGGTCGGCACGATAACGGTCCTCGAGGCCGCGGCCATGGCCGGTGCCCGCCGGGTCGTCTACGCGTCGTCGGCGGCCGTCTACGGCGAGGCCGACGAGCTGCCGATCGCCGAGGACGCAGCCAAGCGCCCGATGTCCCCATACGCCGTAGACAAGCTGGCCGGCGAGCACTACCTCGCGCATTACCACCGTCAGGGTCGGCTCGATGGCACCGCGTTCCGCTTCTTCAACGTCTACGGACCGCGCCAGGATCCCGGCAGCCCATACTCCGGCGTGATAAGCGTCTTCCTCGAGCGGGTCGCTCGCGGCGCAGGCGTGACGATTCACGGCGACGGCCGTCAGACCCGTGACTTCGTCTACGTCGCCGACGTTGTCGAAGCCGTGCACAAGGTCCTTACCGCGACCCCACCCGCCGCCGTGCTCGAACCAGACGCGGCGACGCCGAGCGACCTAGCGGTGATGAACCTCGGCCGGGGCGCGAGCACCGACCTCCTCAGCCTGCTGGCTGACGTCGCAGCGGTGTGTGGCCGCGAGGGTCAACTGGAGGTAAGGCACGACGCCCGGCGTGAAGGCGACATCGCCCACTCGCGAGCCGACATCGCTCGCCTGCGCTCGCGGTTCGACTGGGTCCCGAGCACATCGTTACGCGGGGGCTTGGAGGCAACGCTCGCGACCGGCCAGGCCAGCCTCAGTACGTCACGCCGCGACTGACCCACGAGCAGCCGGTCCACTCGAACTCGGCCGCGGCGGTGCCCGACGTCTCGTGGCGCGTGCCGGTGGCGATCTCCCGCACGCTGCCGCTGTACGACACGCTCACCTTCGCGCTGGTGCCTGAGATGCTCGAGGACGTGACGGAGTAGCTGTAGTTGAGGTCGCTGTAGACGCTGCCGTAGGTCGCCCTGGCGCTGGCGATCCACTCGTCGACCAGCCTCTCGAGCGCGTCGTCGAGGGCGCCGGAATCGGGTGCAACCGGCTGAGCGCAGGCGGGCATCACCGGCCCGCTGGAGCGCTCGCTCACGGACCTTCCGAACTCTTCGTTGTCCTCGCGAGCGTCGACGTCGACCTCGATGGGCACGGCGTAGCTCAAGCCAAGGGCGACGTGGGGGGCGAGGCTCCGCGAGTCGAGCAGGGGCACGGACGCCACGCCCGCCTCGACGTCGAACCGCAGCGTCCGGCCCAACGGCACGTGGCCGCCGACCGCCGCGTGGTAGCTAACGTTCGAGCCATAGATCCCAACGCCAACGCCTAGGTAGAGCGGCACCGGGAACGGCACCGGTGGATAGCCGCGCAACTGCAGGCCCACGAACGGGCCCACCGCGGTCCAACTGCCCTTCGCCTGCAGGCCGACGAAGCTCGACTGCAGCGACACCGACAAGGCGACGGTCTGGTACGACGGGAAACCGCCGCTCACGCCGACCGAGAACAGAGCGGGCACCTCTGAGGATAAGTTCACACTCGTGTCCGCCGGCGGCTCGCTGGCGGGCTCGTTCGAACCTTGCGCCGCGGCGAACGAGGCGCCCAACACCGTCAGGGTCGTGAAAAGCAGAATGCGCAGCAGAGCGGCCATCACCATTCAGACGGTACCAGGAGTCCATCTGAGCCAGGTGGGTGATTTGGTAGGCTTCGGCTACCTGGACGTGGGCTGATGCCTCGTCCCGATCTCGTCGCCCGCGAACGTAGCTCCAGCGGCGCCTCACGGGGGATGAAGCCAAGTGGATCAACAACAGGAACCGACCTTACGCGATCTTTTGCTGCTCCTCAAACGGGGGCTGCCGTTCGCGCTTGCCGTCGCCATCGGCGCGGCGGGGCTCACCTTTGTCCTCAGCAATCGGCTGACCCCGGAGTACGAGGCAGCGGCCACGTTGCTGGCGAGCCGGCCGAACTCCAACCTGCAAGGCTCGTTCGGGGTCTCGCTGGTGACCGCGCCGGTGATCGACATCACCGCCTACCAGGCAGCGGCCGGCAGTAGCCCCGTGCTCGGCGACGCGCTCGGCATGCTTGGCATCGAGG
>DASROV010000346.1:0-3812 GCA_035646755.1 Trueperaceae bacterium
CGATCATCGCAACTGCCGGTATCCTGTCCGACGCCCCTGATTGGCCCGAGTGGCAAGCCTCAGTACGGGGGCGAGTCACCGACGAGCGGCATTGATCACCAGAACCTCGGATCAGCCTGACGCCACCGGGTCGACATCGCGCGCCATGGTCACAGCACCACCATCCGCCCGCGGCACGGCCTCTTCGGCCAACCGCAAGGCGCTACCGCTACCCAGCCCAAAGAGGTTCGCCACGCTCAACGCAAACGCCTCATCGTCGAAGTGACGGTAGGCATGCACGAAGTTGCGCAGCCGGTAGCGCTCGACCAGTCCCTCTAGCAGTGAATCGGAATCGAAGGGGGACAGCTTGTAGCCGATAGGCAGTGCCCGGGCGCGGTCGGCTTCGTCGATGAGCCCGAGCTCGACGAGCGCCTTGCGAACGCGGGATGACTTGGGCTCGTCGAACGGCAACCGCTCGCCACGGCGCATTGCTACCAGGCCGCGGCGCACGTCGTGAACGGTGGGGTACTCGAGCGCCTCCTGCTCGATGCGGCCAAGGGCCACCTGGTCGAGAGCCAGGAGGAACGGCTGGCCCGTGGCCACCAGGCCTTCGAGGCCGGCGACTGGATCCTCACCGAGATCGTCGATACGTGCCGGCCGCGCGCCGGTGAAACCTTGGCCAACGGGCGCCTCGCCAGGGTCGCCAGCGTCGCCTGCCGAAACCCCTTGACGTCCCACCAACACCGCGGCCGCCAGGCTGTGGGGCCCGCGCGCCGACGGTTCAAGCGCCAGCAGCGCTGCCGGCCTCACGGCCTGCGCCAGAATCTCGAGGCTCACTTTCTGCTGCCACTCGGTCTCGCGGATGGTGCAAGCGACGTTGACGCCGCCGCCGACCGGCAGGCTGGCGGCGATGTGCCCCTGTTGCCAGGCGACGCCCTTGACGCCATCGACCCAGAGCTGAAGCGTGGCGCGGTTGGCGCCAACGGCCCTGGCGCGCTCGAGCCGGCCGGCCAAGGCGAAAAGGGGAGCGGGGTGTCCCTCCCCGAACGGCTCGAGGTCGTCAATGGCCCGGTACAGGCCGTTCTCTACCTCGGCCGCCGAGATGACGGCGTCGGCGACGAGGCTGCGCCGTGGGGCCGGGAAGCCCTCGACGAACCGGTAGATGGCCAGTCTGAAACCCTCGAACGAGGTCATGTCGAGCCCGAAACCGGCCGCCTGGCGGTGGCCCCCGAAGCGCTTGAGGAAGGCCGAGGCGGCTTGCAGACCGTCGACGGCCGAGATCCCCGGGGTCGACCGTACGCTGCCCTTGCCGGCGGTGGCGATGAAGACCGGCTTGTAATAACGCTCCAGCAGCTTGCTGGCCACGATGCCCATCACCCCGGCGTGCCAGGCCGGATCCTCGAGCACCAGCGCCGGAGCGCCCTCGTCGACCTTGCTCACCGCGTGCTCGAGCATCTCGTCCTGGATCTTGCGGCGGTCGGCGTTGCGGGCGTCGAGGTAGGCGGCCAGCTCGCGGGCCTGCCGCACCGAGGCGGTAGTAAGCAGGGCCAAGCCTTTGTCGGCTTCACCGAGGCGGCCGGCGGCGTTGAGCCGCGGCGCCAGCACGAAGGCGACGTCGCGCGCACTTATCTTGCCGTTCAAGCGGGCCTGCTTGACGCTGGCCGCGATGCCGGGCCAGCGGGAGTCGCCCATGCGCCGCAGCCCCTCCTTGATGAGCGCCCGGTTCTCGCCGAGCAGCGGGGCGACGTCGGCGATTGTGCCTATCGCCGCGAGGTCGGCGTAATCGAGCGGCGCGTCAAGACCAAGGCGCTCGCGTAGAGCCCAGAGCAGGTGGAAGGCGACGCCCGAGCCGGTCAACTCGGGCAACCCGTCGCGCGCCAGTGGCGACAGCCGAGGGTGGACCACCAGGCAGTCGGGAGTCGACTCGCCGGGCGTGTGGTGATCGGTGACGATGACCTCGACTCCCGCCGCCTGCAGACTGGCGACCTCGGGGAGGTTGGTGATCCCGCAGTCGACCGTCACCAGCAGATCGGCGTTGGCCGCCAGCTCGGCGACGCGGTCGGGGCTGAGCCCGTAACCGTCGGTAAGGCGGTTGGGGATGAAGGCGGTAACCGCCCCGCCCAGCTCGCGCAGCCCGAGCAGCAACAGCGCCGTGCCGGTGATGCCGTCGGCGTCGTAATCGCCGTGGATGACGATGCGCTCGCGCCGGTCGATGGCCGCCGCCAGCCGCTCGGCCGCCTGCTCGAGCGCCGGGTTGGGGCTACGCGCCAGCGGCGGGTCGAGGTGGTCCTTGGCCTCGTCGCGCAGGCCCCGCGCCCAGAGGATCGCCGCCAGGGACGGCGGCACGGCCAAGGCGCGGCTAAGCGCCGCGACCGCCTCGGGCGGCGCGGGCGGTCTCACTGTCCAATCGACGGTCTGCACGGTTCAGTCAGCCAACAATTCAGGCGGCCTCGTCCGGGTCGAGGTCTTCTTCGAGGTCGGGGTCGCGCCCGCGGTCGGGGATGACGGGCATCCCGGGTGGGGAGTAGTAGCTGCCTGTCTGGGTCACCGACCTTACCTCGCGTTGGCGAAGCTCGGCCAACTCCTGGTTGGCGCGCCGCAGGTCGCGGCTGCGCCGCCACACGACGATGCGAGCAGGCAGGAAGCCTATCAGCCAACCGACGAGCAGGGCGGCGATGACGACGAAGCCGGCGGGCAGGTGAGGCAGGAAGCTGCCCGTGAGGGGCAGCTCGACAGGGACCGGGTTGGCGCTGTGGAAGAGCCACAGGTAGAGCGCGACGAGCACCACCACGATCAACTGGAAGACGCGCACGCCCTTCACCGGCCGGCCCCGTCATGGCCAAGCCGGCGCTCGAGCGAGCGGGTGGGTGATCGGTTGAGCAAGCTGTTGAGCAACACGTCTTTACCTCCGCAGCCGAGCGCTCACGCGGCCCTTATGACTCTGCAGCAACTCTACCGTAGCGCCGGTTCCGCTCGGTGTCGCGGCAGTAAGCCGGGCGCGCGCCGGTCGGCTAGACTCTTGTTTTGTGAGCACGTTCGCCAGCCCCGCCACCAACGAGGACCGCGCCTCCGCCCCGGCTCTCGACGTCCGCCCGCCCAAGGTGTTGGTGGGTATGTCGGGCGGGGTCGATTCGTCGGTGGCCGCCGCCGTGCTCGGCGAGCACGGCTACGAGGTCATCGGCAGCATGTTGCGGTTCTGGCCCGACGACCGGCGAGAAGGCGCCTTCGACCTTTGTTGTAGCCCCGACGCCGCCTACGACGCCAGGCGCGTAGCCGACGAACTAGATGTACCGTTCTACCTGCTGGATTTCCGCGAGCGCTTCCAGGAGGTCGTCATCGACCCGTTCGTGCCCACCTACCAGGGAGGCTCGACACCGAACCCCTGTGTGTGGTGCAACCGCGAGATCAAGTTCGGGGCGTTCGTCAAGCGCGCCCAGGCTCTCGGTTGCGAGTACATGGCCACCGGCCACTACGTAAGGCGCATCGACGGGCTCCACGGCCCCGAGCTCCACCGCGGCCTCGACGACGACAAGGATCAGACCTACTTCCTCTGGGCGTTGCCGCGCGAGGTGCTGCCGTACCTGCTGTTCCCGCTCGGTGAGAAGACGAAGGTCGAAGTGCGCCGGATCGCGCAGCAGCACGACCTGCTCACGGCCGACAAGCCGAGCTCGTCGGGCCTGTGCTTCGTGCCGACGACGGTGAAGTCGTACCTGTCAGAGGCGCTGGCCGCCAAGCCTGGCGACGTCGTTGACGCCAGCGACGGCTACGCCGTGGTTGGCGGGCACGACGGGGTGGCGCTGTTCACCATCGGCCAGCGCAAAGGTCTTGGCCTC
>DASROV010000347.1:0-4668 GCA_035646755.1 Trueperaceae bacterium
GCGGGAGCTCGGGGGCGACGGGCGCGGTCCGGTCGTGGCAGTCAGGCCGGACCACTCCGCGCCTGGGGCATCGATGGTGGTCCGCCGGTGGCGTCACGGTCGTCACTGGACGACGAAGGTGGCGACCATGGCGGGGTGAAGCGGGCAGACGACCTGGTACCGACCCGCTTGCGCGGCGACGAAGCCGACGGCGTCGAAGGTGCCCGGGTCGGCGTGGAGGTGAACGTTGGTGGCGAGCTGGCAGATGCCCGTGTCCGAGTCGCAGATGTGACCGGTGATCCGCTCGGCGGTCTCGAGAACGTCGCGGTCGTAGGTCGCGAGCGTTCGACGCTCGTCCGGCACTTTGACCCAGCGCAGATTCTCCGGGTCCAAATCGAGGACGTGGAAGTGGTGCTCGACTTCGCTTTCGTTCTGAAACACCACCACGATGGGCTCGCCGGCAGCGACCTCGATCTCCTTGGGCTCGAAGCCGTCATCGGTGGCCACGACGGTGATCACGCGCTCGGCATCGGAGAGGCCGAACCACGAGGCCGCGTCCCAGACGAGCTCGTCGCCACCCGGGAAGCGGAGGGTGACGTCGCCGTCCTGATACGGCGTGACGTCGAACGCGATCATCGTGGCGAAGTGGTGCTCAGCAGCATCGGCGGCCTCGACACGCGTCGGCAGGTAGTCGACGCCATTCACCGTTAGAACTGCCTCCGCGGCCAGGGACCACGCCGGCAGGCTCTCGGTGTGGGTCGTCTCGTCGATGCGGAACACCATCGTGGTGTCCGGGTTCCACTCTTCGAACTGATCGGGCAAGACCGCCGCGAAGTATCCGGGGGTGGCCCATGCGGCCGTGACGGTCAGCTCGCCCATCCCATCCGAGGTGCTGAACGAGCGGGAGAGTTGATCTTGGACTTCGGGGAATTCGCCTGGATCTGGCGCTGCGTGGTGTTCATGCTGCGCTGTTCCAGCACCCATGGATAGGAGCACGGCCAGCAGCACGGTTCCGATGGTGCGGCGAGCGACGCGGTACGCGAGCAGGTCCACAGCTTGGAATACGCTTGCGCGCCGAGCCAATCAGCCCGGACTCGAACGGTAATCCAGGTCGATGAGCATCAGGTGCTTGACATTGCGAAGCGTCCAAACAAGGCTAATCAAAAACCTGTGGTAAGTCCGTGAGCCGGAGAATGGCAGCACCGCCCCATGTTTCGAGAGCGCAAAGTGCCTTGTCGCCCGTCACCAAGGCGTCCGCTTCCCCGTTGCGAGTCATGGCCGGAAGAAACATCGTCCGGGCCAGGTGTGTCGAGGAACGGACGCTCTGTCGCGACTGCTGCTCGGCCCTAGGCCGCAGGCAGCACCCTGACCTGAAGCGGCAGGGTCAGATCGTCCTGATCGTGCTTACTGAAGTTCATAACGGCAAAGCCCACGACCCGCCCGTCCTGGGTCCGGCGCTCGAACACGTCATCTCGAACCTCTTCTAGCGTGCCGGGGGCGTCCTCGAAGGTGACTTCGAGCAAGTCGCCTACTTGGTCGTACCAGACCTTTAGGTTTCCCATACCGGCTCGCCTCTCTTCTCACAGCTGCTGTAGTAGGCCGTCAAGACGAATGCGTCACCTGACCAACGAAGTCAAGGCTCTCGGGTGCCTCACCAAGCTCTTCGAGGCACAGTTCGCTTGCCTCATGAATTCGCAGTGTGAGCTCGTCCAAGGACTTGGCTTGTGTATGGCAGCCGGCCAGAGCAGGGACGTGAGCCACGTAGTAGCCCGCCGAGTCCTTTTCTACGATAACGTCGAATTGGCGAGTCATATCAGCTCCTCGGAAGCATTATGCCAGTTGTGGACCTGATGGGTGAGGTCACTCCAGTGCACCGTGTCGCGAAGATAGCGTCATTGGACGAGACCGACGGACAATTCCTTAAGCCTTCAACCCCGGCTTCGACCGGTAGACCCTCGTCACATCAGAGATTCGCCCCACGTTGTCCTTGATGAACTCGATCTCGGCGTGGTCCTTGACGTCGACACGGAACATGATGCGCGCGTTCATGGTGCTACCCACGTCGGCGGCCACGCGCGACGCGCTCTTGTTCATGTTGCTTATCACGTCGAGCACGTCCTTCAGCAGGCCGGGCCGGTCGATGGCCACGACCTCGAAGTCGACTGGGAAGACCTCCCCTGCCGGCACGTCCCAGGTGACGTTGACGAAGCGCTCACGGTCGGTGTGCATGAGGTGCTTGACGTTGGGGCAATCGACGCGGTGGACGCTGATGCCGCGGCCACGCGTGACGTAGCCGATGACGTCGTCACCCCGGACAGGACTGCAGCACTGCGCAAGATTTGCCGGAGCGTCGAGCCCGTCGACGAACACACCGCTTACGCTCTTCTTGGGCCCCTCGGTGTGGGGTGAGGGCCTGCGGTCTTTGACAAGTGTCGGCACCAGCGTCTCGACCACGGTCTTGGCGGCGAGGCGTTGGGCGTCGAGGGCGAGGTAGAGGTCGTCGGCGGTCTCGGCGTTGATCAGCTTCTCGGCCGCCTCCTCGAGCTTGGCGCGGGTCATGTTGGGCGCAACCGGCAGGCTGCGGCGCCGCAGTGCGCGCTCGAGCATGCGCTTGCCGCCCTCGAGCTGCTCCTGGCGCTCCTGCAAGCGGAAGTAGTGCCTTATCTTCTGCTTGGCGCCGCGCGTGACGACCGTGCTTACCCAGTCCCTCGAGGGGCCGTACTGGCTCGAGCGGTTGGTAAGGATCTCGACGCGGTCGCCGGTGCTCAACGCGTGGCTGAGCGGCACGATCTCACCGTTCACGCGCGCGCCGATGGTCCTGTGCCCTACCTCGGTATGCACCTGGTAAGCGAAGTCGATGGGCGTCGAGCCGCGCGGTAGGTTCACGACGTCGCCCGCTGGCGTGAACACCAGCACGCGTTCGCTTAGGTAATCGGTCTTGACGGCGTCGACGAAGCCCTCGGCGTCGTCAGAGGTGGTGTCGATGTCGAGCAGCTGGTTCATCCACTCCAGGCGCTTCTGGATCTCGTCCTGGTCCTCGATGCCGTCCTTGTAGGCCCAGTGCGCGGCGACGCCGAACTCGGCTACTTCGTGCATGGCGCGCGTGCGGATCTGCACCTCGATGGGCTGGCCGAGCAGCCCGATTACCGTGGTGTGCAGGCTCTGGTAGCCGTTGGGCTTGGGCACCGCAACGTAGTCCTTGAAGCGCCCGGGGATGGGCGTCCAAAGGCTGTGCACGATGCCGAGCGCGCGGTAGCAGGCGGCCTTCTCGGCGTCCTCCTTGGCCATCCCGTTGCTGCTGGGGTCGGGGTCGGGGTCGAGGATGACGCGGATGGCCATGAGATCGAAGATCTGGTCGAGCAAGCGGTTGTCGCGCACCATCTTGCGGTGGATGCTGTGCAGGTGCTTGCTGCGCCCCGACAGCTCGAACTTCAAGCCCTCTGACTCCAGTCGGTCGGCGAGCAGCTCGATGCTCTGCTGCACGTACGACTCACGCTCGACGTGGTGCAGGCGCACCTGCCGCTCGAGCTGCTGGTAACGCGGCCTGTCGACGTAGTAGAACGCCAGGTCCTCGAGCTCGTTCTTGATGTGGTTGATGCCCAGCCGGTGCGCGAGCGGCGCGAAGATCTCCAGCGTCTCCTCGGAGATGCGCTGCTGCTTGGCCTCGGGCATGCTGGCCAACGTGCGCATGTTGTGCAGCCGGTCGGCGAGCTTGACCAGGATGATGCGCACATCACCGACCATCGCCAGCAGCATCTGCCGCAGGTTCTCCGACTGCTCATCGTGGTAGACGCGCACGGCCAGCTTGCTTATCTTCGTCTCGCCCTCGACGATGCGCCGTACTGTGGGCCCGAACTGCTCCTCGATCTCCTCGAAGGTGGCCTCGGTGTCCTCCACCGTGTCGTGCAGCAAGCCCGCCCGCAGGGCATCGATATCCAAGCGCATCTCAGCGAGGATCTCGGTGACCGCCACCGGGTGGGTGATGAACGGCTCGCCCGAGCGCCTGCGCATGCCGCGGTGGGCGGCCTCGGCGAAGCGGTACGCCTCCTCGAGCCGCTGACAATCGGCGGGCGCGAGGTACGCGGTGGCTTCGGCCAGACTCGCTGGCATGCTGAGGACGCCTTCCGTCATGTAGGCGTGAGTCTACCACCGCAAGCGACCCTCTCATGAAGCGTAAGCCCCGTCGTGGACGGGTTGGAGCGTTCACTTAACGCGAAGGCTGCTCTCACCCGCGGCGGCGCCCGGCGCCGGGCGAATGGCGGCTCTCATGGACGCGGTTATCATGCCCGCGATGGTTATCCGTGCCCGGGAGCGGGCCGCTTGAAACTCATCGACCGCTACGTGCTGCGCGAAGGGCTGCCGCCGTTCCTGTTCGGCCTGGTGCTGTACGCCAGCCTGGCCGTGGTGAGCGTGACGATCCCCAGGCTGCAGTGGATCGTCGGCACGCCGGTGCTCGAGCTCGCCGGCTGGCTGGCGCTTCAGCTTCCGCAGGCGATGGTGCAGACACTGCCGATCGCCCTTGTTCTGGCCGTGCTGCTCTCGCTCGGCCGCTTCGCCAATGAGCACGAGCTGCTGGCCATGCAGGCCGGCGGCGTGCCCTTGCGGCGCGTGGCGATGGCGTTCGTGGGCCTGGGCGCGATGAGCGCCGCCGGCGCTTTGGCTTTGAACGAGTGGGTGCTGCCACGTACC
>DASROV010000348.1:0-5297 GCA_035646755.1 Trueperaceae bacterium
CCGAACACAAGCTCTCTGGGGCTACAGGAGGCCGGCGTCGAGCTCGACGAGCGCGGCCGCGTGAAGATCGACGACGGTTTCGCGACGACGGCGAAGGGCGTCTACGCCATCGGTGACGTGGTGAAGGGCCCGATGCTCGCTCACAAGGCCGAGGAGGAAGGCGTCGCCCTCGCGGAACGCTTCAACGGCAGCCGCGCCAGGGTCGATCACGATCTCGTGCCTGGCGTCGTCTACACCGAGCCCGAGATAGGCACCGTCGGCGCCACCGAGGAGCAGTTGCAAGAGCGCGGCGTGCCATACCGCAAGGGCAGCTTCCCGTTCGCGGCCAACGGCAGGGCGCGGGCGCTCGGCCACGTCGACGGCCGCGTGAAGGTCCTCGCGCATGAGGAGACCGACCGCATCCTCGGTGTGCACGTCATCGGCCCGCGTGCCGGCGAGCTCATCGCCGAGGCCGTCATCGCGATGACCTTCGGCGCCAGCAGCGAGGACCTCGCGCGGACGATCTTCGCCCACCCCACGCTGTCCGAGGCGGTGAAGGAAGCCGCGTTGGCCGTAGACGGCCGTGCGCTCCATGTGTGAGGATTCCAATGTGAGCGTGGCGCGGCGGTAGACTCGGTCTCATGACAGCGTTAGCCACGCCCGCCGTCTACAGCAGCGGGTTGCGAGGCCTCTCGGACATGCTCATCACCGACCCCGCACTCGAGCGCGTTGCCGACAAGGTGCTCGAGGGCAGGCGCCTCGACAGTCATGACGGCATGGTGCTCTACCGCACGCGTGACGTGCCAGCCCTGATGCGCCTCGCCGACCACGTGCGGCGCGAGAAGGTCGGCGACAAGGCCTACTACGTGCACTCCCTGCGCCTTTCGCAGACCAACATCTGCTACGTCGGCTGCACCTTCTGCGGCTTCCAGCGGCGCTTCGGTGAAGAGGGCGTGTGGGACTACGACCTCGAGCAGGTCTGGGAGTTCGTCGATAAGCATTACCACCCCGATCTCACCGAGATCCACATCTCGTCAGGCCATCACCCCAAGCGCGAATGGCAGTACTATCTCGACCTGGTCAAGGGCCTCACCGAACGCTACCCGGGCGTGCAGGTGAAGGCCTGGACAGGCGCAGAGATACATCACTTCACGAAGATCACGCGCCCGCGCCTCGACTACCGCGAGGTCCTCGCGCAGCTCAAGGACCACGGGCTGGTGGCGCTGCCAGGCGGCGGCGCCGAGATCTTCGCCGAGCGGGTGCGCAAGCAGATCGCGCGCGCCAAGGTGAGCTCCGAGCAGTGGCTGGAGATCCACGGCACCGCCCACGAGCTGGGCCTGCCGACCAACGCCACCATGCTCTACGGCCACATCGAGACCTTGGAGGAGCGCCTCGACCACATGCTGCGGCTCCGCGACCAGCAGGACCAGAGCGGCGGCTTCCTGTCGTTCATCCCGTTGGCATTCCAGCCCGACAACAACCAGCTCGCCAAGGAGCTCGGCACGCGTTTCACCACCGGGCTCGACGACCTTCGCAACCTCGCCGTGGCGCGGCTCATGCTCGACAACTTCCCTCACATCAAGGGCTACTGGATCATGATCACGCCCGAGCTGACGCAGGTCTCGCTCTCGGCCGGCGTCTCCGACATCGACGGCACCATCAAGGCCGAACGCATCGCGCACGCCTCGGGGGCCGTTACCGAAGAGGGCATGACCGAGGACCAGTTGCTTCAACTGATCCGCGACGCCGGCCGGGTGCCGGTAAGGCGCGACGCGCTCTACAAGGAGTTACAGGTCTTCGCTTGAGCAACCCGCTTCCGCAATCGCCGGGGCGCGAGGCGGGTACCGCCAGGCTCGGTATCGTCTCTTTTGCCAACGTCGCGCCGCTGCATTTCATGCTCTCGGAGCGGCCGGGAACGAAGTTCGTCCGGGGCGTTCCGACGACGTTGAACGAGGCGCTGAGGCGAGACGAGATCGACCTCACGCTGGTGTCATCGGTCGAGTTCATCCGCCACCGCGACCAGTATCGGGCTCTGGCCGACTTCTCGATCGCGACCCTCGGGCCTGTCTACAGCGTGATGCTCTTCCACTCAGTGCCATGGGAGCAACTGAGTAGTGCCCGCGTCGCCGTCACCCCGCAGAGCGCCACCAGCGTCGAGCTCCTGCGAGTGCTCTTGGCCGCCGACGGCCTGGAAGCGGAGCTGGTGCCGACGCCCGGCTCGCTCGACGAGATGATGCTCTCTGCCCAGGGGGCGCTTTTGATCGGCGACGCGGCGCTAACGGAGGCGGTCAGGCACCTGCGGCCGTCCGCTGATGGACCAGCCGGGCGCGGCGCCAGTGGGCACAGCCGGCTGCGGCCGGGGCTGCACGTCACCGACCTCGGCGAGGCCTGGTACCGGCATACGCGCCTTCCGTTCACGTTCGCCGTTTGGGCGTCGCGTGCGGACCGCCGGCCACCTTCAGACCTGCTCGAGCGCTTCCGCGCGGCGCGTGCCGAAGGTCTCGGCCGGCTCGCTGAGGTCGCCGCCGTCGAGGGTCGCCGCCTCGGCGTGGCGCCCGGGATCGTCCAACGCTACCTGGAGAATTTCCGCTACTACCTCGAGCCGCCGGACTTAGATGGCCTCGAGGAGTTCGCGGCCAGAGTGGACCCGAGCTTCCGCCGTGGCGACCTGGGGTTCTGGCCGGATTAACGCGCCATTACTCACCGGTCGGGCTGGCGCCTGCCCGCTGCCCCCGGGCCGTTGACGCCGTTTTGACGGCACTTCCATAGCATCTACTGGCACGACAACGCACAGCCCATGGGTTCATTCCACACCCACATCCTGCAGCTACCCCCCGGGTCGGTGCGAGAGGAGTGGGATGTGATGAGGAGACCGATCGCAATGCGCGACAAGAGCCAGACCCGAAGCAGACGATCGAGGTGATCGGCGAATTCGTCGTCGACCAGATCCTCTACGAGGCACCGTGAGAACCGGCAACGTTCCACCGCCAGGAGCCCCTGCTGCAGTCCTTACGGGTCGCCTGGCGCGCTACGTCGTGGCGTTGGCCGTGCTCGCGGTCATCGCCACCGCTACGGCACAGTTGCAGATCGTTGTCACCGGCACCCTGGAGGGGCAGTTGGACGGCGAAGAGCGCAACTGGTACTCGCTAGCGCGCGAGTCGAACGGCGAGCTGACGGGTGCCACCAGACTCAGTGACATGGGATTCGCCGGGTTCGAGACCTACATTTTGGAGGCTACTTGGTTCCCGGAGCAAACGTACGCCAGCGTCGGCAAGCTGACGCTCATGGGGTCGTTCATGTCCGGACTCGATGAGTGCCCGTGCGAGCTCGATCAGATATTGATCAAGTACTTCCTCACGCCCGACCCCTTGGTCGAGTACTACGAGTCGCTCGAGGCGCAGGTCGTAATCGACTCCTTCACGGTGGGCGGTGACGGCAAGGTTTCAGCCACCGGAAGCATCATCGCCACCCTGGGCTACGTCGCCGGGCCCATGGTCAGCATCGAACCGGATCCCAACCGGACGGTCCAGCTCAACGGCACGTTCGTCATCGATCGGTTGCTTGCCGACTTCGACGATTGAGGGCAGGTCCTAACTGGGACACTACCTCGGTGGTGCCGACACCTATCCGGGTCCGTGGAATATGCCAGGATATCCCCAAGAAGTCCGACATGAGCCAAGTTCGCGTGGGTAGGTGGGGTAAGAACCTGGCGCTTCGAGTCCCCAAGGAGATCGCATTGGCGACGGGCCTTGAGGACGGCGAAGCGGTTCAAATCGTGGCGCACGACGGCGACATAATCATCCGCCGGGTCGCAGCGCACACGCGTGCGCGCGAGGCGGCGGAAGCGGCGGCAGCGGAGATCGTCGTGGAGAGTCGACGTCATTCGCTTGGTGGAACCAGTATTCGAGATTTGCTCGAGGAGGGCCGGCGCAAATAAGGATCGCACTCGATGCGTCGATGGCGGTTGCTTGGTTGTTCGCTGACGAACGCACGGCAGCCGCCCACGGGGTTCTCGAGCTGACCGTCAGAGTGGGCGCGATTGTGCCGTCGCTGTGGAGGCTTGAGGTGGCCAACGTCATGAGGAACGCGGTTAGACGCGGTCGCTGTGACGAGGACTTCGTCGACCGCTCGCTGACACGCCTTGGGCGGTTACTGATCGCGGTCGATGAAGGGACAGATACCAATGCCTGGGGGGTCACGAGAACGATCTCTCGCGACCTTGGTCTTACTCTGTATGACGCGGCTTACCTGGAACTCGCCATTAGGGCCGGCACTGCCTTGGCGACATGCGACAACGAACTCATCCATGCGGCAAGGCTCCGGTCGGTCGAGGTACTTGTAGCCTGATGGGCTTGTCGATGTCACGATCCGTTCTTCTCTCGGTGTTTTGCCTGCAGCTGGTCTACCTGCTGGCCCCGAGCGCCGCGGCCCAGACCTCAGCGACGGACAAGCTCGCGCACGCCGGCCTCGAGCGCGAGTACTACCTTCACGTACCCGCTGCCGTTGAGGCATCGGGCTCCGAAGCGGTCCCGTTGGTGGTGCTGCTCCACGGTCGCGGCGGCACGGGCGCCGGGATGGCCTCTCTCACCGACTTCGACGTGGTCGCCGACGCTCACGGCTTGATCGCGGTCTACCCCAGCGGCGTCGACAACCAGTGGAACTACGTCGACGCCATCCCCGGCTACCAGATCGATGTGCCCGATATAGCGTTCTTGCGGGCGTTGGTCGCCGACCTGTCGACGCGCTACCCTGTCGACCCCGCGAGGGTATACGTGGCCGGCTTCTCCAACGGAGGTTACATGGCGCAGCGACTGGCATGCGACGCCGCCGATCTGTTCGCGGCGTTCGCCAGCGTCGGTGCGGCCGGCTACGGCGGTCAGCCGAGCATCTGCGGCGAGGCCGAGCCGGTATCGATACTTTTCATGCACGGCACCAACGACGCAGTCGTGCCGTTCGGCGGGCTCCGCCAGGAAGGCCCCAACGGTCCCATCACCGTCCTGGCCAGCGTCGAGCAGACCTTCAGCTACTGGGCAGATCGCATCGGCTGCAGTACCACGATCGATGCCCGCACCGTGCCCAGTATCCGCTCGCCGGCCATGGAGGTGCACGTTCTAGACGCCGAGGATTGCCCGGCGCAGCACGAACTGGAGCTGGTGGTCGTCGTGGGTGGCGGCCATAACTGGCCGGGTCAGCCGGACAAGCTGCCGGTCGAGGTCGGTGGCGCCGTGAACCTCGACCTCGACGCCTCGCGCTTCATCTGGGAGTTCTTCGAACGCCACACGCTCAGCGCTCCGGAAGCGCCTTGAGCACCCCCGGCG
>DASROV010000349.1:0-3671 GCA_035646755.1 Trueperaceae bacterium
GCATGTTCGGCGGGGCGGCTGAGACGGTCACGGCAAGAGTCGCGGTAGAGATACGGTTCGTGGACACGAACACGGCCGAGATCATGGCTATCGGCAGGGGAGTGTCACAGGTCTCGCAGGGCAACGTCTCCATCGACATCGCGAACGTGTTGACGAACCTCAGGGTGGGCCGCACGGGCACGACGATCGTGGACTACGCGGTGCGCAACGCGATCCGCTCGGCCATCGAGAACGCGGCGCGGTCGTTGCCCGCGAAGGCGGGTGACTGACTCGGGCTCAGCCCTTACCCTGGGCGAACAATGTCCACATGGTTGGCGACTTGGTGGGCCTTGACTATCACTGCCGATGGGTGAGCGTCGACCAACTCGCTACTGCCGCCGCGCTACGCTGGCCGCAGGCCAATGAAGACGACCTACCGAACGTCTTACGGCACACCCGACGTTCTAAGCGTGCGCGACGCTCCCGTGCCCGAGCCGGGAGCGGGCGATGTGCTAGTGCGCGTGCACGCGGCTACCGTGAGCCGTACCGATTGCGGCGTCTTACTGGGGCGGCCGTACGTGCTGCGCTTCATGGTGGGCTGGCCGCGGCCCCGGCATACCGCCACCGGCACGGACTTCGCTGGTGAGGTGGTCGCCACCGGGCCCGGTGGAGGGCGATTCGCCGTCGGCGACCGTGTGATGGGCTTCGACGACGTCGGACTTGGGTCACACGCCGAGTACATGATCCTGCCTGGGCGCCAGGCTGCCGCCCTGGTGCCCGAGGGCGTGGATTTCGGCGTGGCGGCCGCCAGCATGGAGGGCGCGCACTACGCCAGGAACTTCATGAACAAGGTGCCGCTGAAGCCGGGAGACGCCGTCCTCGTCTACGGTGCAACCGGCGCGATCGGCTCGGCCGCGGTCTCCTTGCTCAAGGAGGCGGGGGCCGTCGTCACTGCCGTGTGCTCGGCGGAGCACCACGCCGCCGTCGCGGCCCTCGGCGCCGACCGCCTTCTCGACCACAACGACCCGGGCTGGCTCACGGGCTTGAGAGGCGAGTCGTTCGACTACGCCTTCGATGCGGTCGGCAAGCTGACTCTCGACTCGTTCCGCCCAGTACTCAAAAGCGCCGGCGCGTATATCTCGTCCGAGCTCGGGCCCTGGGGGCAGAACGTCATCTACGCCCTGGCGGCGCCGGTGCTGCGGGGTCCGAAGGTGCGCTTCCCGGTGCCCACCAGCATCGCGAAGACCCTGGATCTCGTGGTGCCGCTGCTGGCGCAGGGCCGGTACGCGCCGCTGATCGACCGCCGCTACGGCCTGGACGAGGTCAAGGAGGCCTTCGCATACGTGGCGTCCGCGCGGAAGGTCGGGAATGTGCTGTTGAGCCTCGCCTGAGCACGGCTAGTAGCCAGGGTTGCTTACCAGTTACGGTTGGAAAGTCACTCATGCATCGACGGTGATGCGCTGCACGCCGATGAATTCGAGGCTTTCAGGCGCCTGGCCTGACTCCTCGAGGTAGAGCTTGATGGCTTCGCGAACGCGTTCGTTCAGTTCGTCGAGCGATCGCGCCTCGTAGACGCGTCCGAGGGTGTCCTTGGAGCGGTCAGCGTTGGTGACCTGGGGTCGCAGCTTGGCGGGTCACGATCCGGCGAAGGGGTTTTCGATGCGAACACCGCTGATGAGCTGGCCAGCGTTCAGGTCCTCGGTCCATAGGGTGACGCAGCCGAGTGCGGACGCCGACCTGATGATCATGGCGTCCCAGAAAGAAAGCCGTTCTTGCTCGGCGATGTCTATGGCAACCAACACGTCATGCGCCACCGGTGCGTGTGCCGTCCAGCGCCCGAGGGTCCTGACGCGTTCACGAGCCACGACTGGAGACAGCGGTACTGCGATCTTGCGGACAGCGTTAACGTAGAACTCTTGCAGGACTTGCACGCTCAACGCTCCGGAGCGGGTCCTGCCGAGTTGCCCCACTAACTCGCGAGCTCGCTCGTGGCGCTCCCCAGCCGTGACGTCGTACGCGTAGAGAAGGACGATCGTGTCGACGAACTCGAGGTTCACCGCTCGTGGGCCTCGTCACGTGACCAGGTGATACTCCCGATCTCGAGTCCTATACCTTCGGCCATCAGTCGCTCTTCAGCCGCCCAGAGCGAGTCGTACTCGCCGCCTTGATCGGTTACCTGTCTGAGGAGGTCGGCTACGAGTGCGGACACAGACGTGTCTTGTTGTGCAGCCAGGATCTTCGCGCTGCGCACGAGGTCCTCAGGAAGTGAAAGCGTGATGTTCCTCGTTGCCATGTGAACCAGTGTATCACGGGTTCACTGATGCTAGCCATTGCCATTCTTACTGCAAGGTCGAGATCGTGGGCCGGGGGCGTAGAGTTGTCCGCGTTCCACAATTGACCTAGCATCTTGTCGTAGGGCAGCGCTTGCCCGGGGAGTAGCGGACGGCAAGTCGAGGGAATCGGGTAGCTGAGACCGGCGATTGCTAGCTCCACGCCGAGAACGATCCCACCTCGCGGAACCCGCCCTCATTCGCCAAGTTCGAGCCTGTCGTGTGGTGAGGACTACGAGCGGCTCGGCAAAGACCTGCCACAGATCAACGTCGCGGCTTGGCGTCTACGCGGCGACCTCGACGTACTCGACCTGGCTTGTGGGCGGCGGTACGGGCGCCCCGTCGTCCCGCAGACCGTCCAAGTGGAACTCGATGGCTTCCCTGATTGCAACCTGTGTTTCCGCCAACGTCTTCCCGGCCGCAATGCAGCCAGGAAGGTCTGGCACGTACGCCGAGTAGTTGTTCTTAGCGCGCTCAAATACGACTGCGTACCGCATCAGCAACGCCTCACTTCCTGATTCCAGCTTGACTCAGGATACTCTCGCAACTCCCGGTGGCGTGCCGCCCTTGTATAGGATCGTCGAACGCCTTGCGGCGTTTACGGAGAGGCTCGCGGGAAGCATGGCGGAGTGAGCCAATCTTGACCCCGGCTTCTCCGGGAACGCTGAGCCCGCTCGGTGCATCTAACGGAGTAGAGCGAGCAGCAACGGGGCAAGTGGGCGCCGTGCGTGGGTTTCGCTCGATGGTACTTCCTCGACCCTGGAGGTCGTCATGTCTCTTACCACCACCCTGGAGAAATTCTCCGTTCGTCTTCTAGCCCGTACCGCGGTGACCGCCGCGGTCCTCTGCCTGTCGCTCGGCGCCTCACTTGCCTTCGCTCAGCACGATTCGCACGCCGAGGCCAACGGAATCGTCGGGAGTGCTAGCGCGCTGTCGCTCAACAACACGATGCGTGAGCTGTGGGCGCAGCACATGGAATGGACGTATGCCGCAGTGACGGCTTTCGCAACTGAGTCCCCGGCGTTCGAGGCCACGGCAGCCCGGCTCATGCAGAACCAAGCGGATATCGGCGACGCAATCAAGCCGTTCTACGGGGATGAAGCCGGGAACGCTCTGACCGACCTCCTGCAAGAGCACATCACCGCTGCCGTCGAAGTCGTTAAGGCCGCCAAGGCGGGCGACGCGCCGGCCACAGACGACGCCGTCGCGGTCGCCTACGCCAACGCTCAGGAGATCGCGGACTTCCTGGCCGGAGCCAACTCGCACTGGCCGCAAGCGACCGTGCGTGAGATGCTCAAGGGGCATATCGATACGACGCTCGTCTATGCCACCGCACTGCTGGAGGGCAGGTATGCCGAAGGC
>DASROV010000350.1:0-2552 GCA_035646755.1 Trueperaceae bacterium
CTCTACCGACGACCAGCCACCACCTTTGTGGCCTCCTTCGTCGGTTACCCACCGATGAACATCGTGGCGGGTCGGTTCGACGGCGACTTCCGGGTACAGGGGTTGACGGTGCCGGTGTCTAACGGCCATGCGGCCGGCCCAGGGCACCTTGGCATCCGGCCGGAGGACATCCGGTTAGGCGGCCAACATCCCGCTAAGCTCGTACTCGTCGAGCCGCTGGGCAAGGAGGCGCTACTGACGCTCGATGTGGGCGGCGTCGGGTTGAAGGCGACCGTACCGGCCGAGAGCGTGCCGGCACCCAATTCACAGTTGCTGGTTGACTTTCCGCAAGACCGTCTCCATCTGTTCGATGCGCAGGGGCAGAGGCTCGCGCTGTGACACTGCCTTCGCACTTGACGTTCGCCGGCCGCCAGATTCTGCTCAAGTACCACCAGCTGCTGAGCGGGCTCGGCACCGCGCCGCCGAACTCCCTTTTGGCACTGCGCGGGGTGACGGAGGGCGGCGCGGGCGTGATCGAGTTCGATGTGGGTCTCACCCAGGACGGCCGTTTCGTGCTGTTGCACGACGCCACCCTTCAGCGGGAGACGACCGGGGTCGGGCCGCTGCGTGACGCCACGCTTGAACAGGTCCGTGCGCTGAGGCTCCGCGAATCCGAGGAGCGCATCGCCGAGCTCGAGGAGGTGGTCGACTACCTGCGCGCGGTTCAGCGGCCACTAAAAGTGCAGGTCGACCTCAAGGAGACGGTCCCGCTCGGCTCGGCCGAAGCAGCCGCCTTGCTTGAGAGACTCGAGCCGCTTCTGCAGCGTCCCAACATCCGGTTGGTGGTTGGCTGCCTGGCTGACTGGAACTTGCGGCTGCTGCGCCGCCTGGATTCCCGTCTCAACCTCGGCTTGGACTTCCTATACTATTTGGACGTTGCCGGCGAGAGGTTCATCGGCCTCCCCACGCGCGTGAACGCATACGGCTATCTGGACGATCACCCGCTTGGTTGGCACCGCATGCAACCAGTCGCGGCTTACTTGCTCGACCGGGTGGACGCGCTGCTCACGCTGCTGCCATCGGCTGCGGAGTTCTATCTCCGAGCCGAGTTCGTTCGCCAAGCGCTTGCCGACGGCTTCGATCCCGTTGCCTTCATCCAAGGCTGTAGACCCGATGCGCTGGTCGACATTTGGACGATCGACCACGTTCCCGATGGCCGTCGCGACGAGGAGCTGCGCACGATGCTGGGGACGGGCGCTGATCAGCTCACCACGAACACGGCTGCACAATGGGCTGAGGTTCTCGCCTAGGGTGTAACCGCGAGTCCACGGTCGTGACGGCGAGAAGCATGCGACGTGCGAATGCCGTGGCCGTTGCCCGCGACAACTTCCCTGACAGGCTGCGCCCCGTGTCGTTCGACACCGACCCACAGATCCGAACTAGTGCAAGTTGTTGGACACGCCGCAACACCCATGCTAGCGTTGACTCCTCCACAGTTCGTCTGTCTTCTACTCGGAGGCGCGGAGCCTTCCGCGTGACGACCGTTTCTAGGCTGGGACTCCAGCAGCAAGGATGTAACAATGAAAAGACCGATCGCGCTACTACTTTCACTCGCCCTGCTCGCAACCGGGGGCCTCGGGTTCGCCCAGGACGCGCCCATTCGCGTGGCTTCCAAGCAGTTCACCGAGCAGCTCGTGCTAGGCAAGATCATCGTGCTGGCACTTGAAGACGCGGGCTTCGAGGTCACCGACCAGGTGAACCTGGGAAGCTCGGACGTCAACCGTTTGGCGCTCGAGAACGCCGAGAGCGACATCTACCCTGAGTACACCGGCACGTTCCTCAACTACGTACCGGCCGGGGTCGAGGTTCCGGAAGGTGTCTCGCAGAACGCCGAGGGCCTCTACCAATGGGTCAGCGAAACGGACTTGGAGAACAACAACCTCGTTTGGCTCGAGCCCGCCCCGGCCAACAACACCTACGCGTTCGCCGTGACGAGCGCCTTCGCTGAAGAGCACGGCCTCGCGACAGTCGCGGATTTCGCCGCTTACGTGAACGACGGCGGTGAGGTGATGATGGCCGTTGGCGACGAGTTCGCCCAGCGCGCCGATGGCCTCCAGGCGTTCGAGGAGGCGTACGGGTTCGAGCTCACCGATGATCAACTGCTGGTGATCGCCGGTGGAACGCCCGCCCAAACCGAACAAGCCTTGGCAGAAGGCGCCAATAACGTGAACGTGGCGATGGCTTTCGCGACCGACGGCGCGCTGATGGCTTATAACTTCGTGGTGCTCGCCGATCCGGAGGGTGCGCAACCGGTGTTCCAGCCCACCCCCGTTGTTCGCGGAGAAGTGCTCGAGGCCAACCCGGAGATCGCCGACGTGCTCAACCCCATCTTCGCGTCGCTCAGCAACGAGGTCCTGCAGGAGTTGAACTCTGCCGTCGACGTTGCTGGCGAGAACCCCGAAGACGTGGCCAGGGGCTACCTAGAGGAGAACGACTTCATCGGCCAGTAAGCGTCGGCGAGTAGGCGCCGGCGGGTGAGCATCGGCCAATAAGCATCGGTCAGTGAGCATCGG
>DASROV010000351.1:0-4708 GCA_035646755.1 Trueperaceae bacterium
GATCTACACCCGTACCGGCGATGCCGGCGACACCGCGCTCCTCGGCGCCGGCCGCGTCGGCAAGGACGACCTCAGGGTCGCAGCCTACGGCTCGGTTGACGAGGCCAACTCCGCGATCGGCCTGGCGCGGGCCAACCTGCGCTCTGACGTTCGCGCCGACCCGGGCCTGGCCGAGCTTGACAAGACATTGCACGAACTGCAGGCTCTGATGTTCGAGCTCGGCGCCGACTTGGCGACGCCCGCCGAGAGCACGGCGAGGAGCCGCTTGCGAGCGGTCGACGAGAGCGACGTAAGGCAGCTGGAGGCGCTGATCGACCGTTACACGGCGGAGCTGCCGGAGCTGACGAAGTTCATCCTGCCGGCCGGCAGTCGGCCGGCCGCCGCGCTGCACCTGGCTCGTGCGGTGGTGCGGCGCGCTGAACGCGAGGTCGTGGCCCTTAGCAGGCGAGACCCCCTCAACGCGCAGGCGGTGATCGTGCTCAACCGCCTCTCCGACCTGCTGTTCACCTTGGCCCGCGCCGCCAACCTCCGCTCGGGCTTCGAAGAGGTCACCTGGACGGCGCGCAAGCCGGCCTGAGCGCTGCCGCGAACCTTCCGGCAATCGCCGCGCCAGTGCCACGCCTACCTCGCCAGCTGCCACAGTTACCGCGTCGGCTACCTCTACTATCCCGCGGCCCGCTCGAGTTCGCTCACGTGGCCAAGCCCACGCGCCTCGAGCGCCGCGAGCAGGCCACGACACAGCTCGTCGACGAGACCTGGCCCGCGGTAGATGAGCGCCGTGTACAACTGCACGAGCGTCGCCCCGGAGGTGAGGCGCTCCACGACGTCGGCGATACTGAACACGCCTCCTACCGAGACGATCGGCAGCCTCGTCGCCTCGCGCAGCGTGCGCAAGGCGTCAAGCGCCAGCGGCGCCAAGGGCTTGCCAGACAGGCCACCCGCCTGTCCGCCGACGCGTGCGGCGCTTGCCGCGCTCAGGCCCGGCCGCGAGACGGTCGTGTTGGTGGCAATGAGCCCCACCATGCCCCAGCGTTCGGCCACGACGGCGGCCGAACGCAACTGCTCGGGCGAGAGGTCAGGAGAGAGCTTTAGTAGCACCGGCTTCTCGCCCTGCTGCTCGGCGACCTCCCGCACGGTGGCGAGCAGGCGCGTCAGCGGCTCTTCGTCCTGCAGATCGCGCAGGCCGGGCGTGTTGGGCGACGACACGTTGATGACCAGATAATCGGCCACCGGCCACACCTCGACAAGCGCCGCCCGGTAATCGGCCTCCGCCGACACGGCCTCGACCGCCCGTGACTTGCCGACATTCACACCGAGCGGTGGTAGCGAGCGGCCAGCCCGGGCCGCGGCGGCGCGCACGTCGGCCAGCCGCTCGGCCAGCGCCGCCGCGCCGCGGTTGTTGAAGCCCATGCGGTTGATCAGCGCCTCTTCCTCCGGCAGCCTCAAGAGTCGTGGTCGCGGGTTGCCCGGCTGCGCGAGCGCCGTCACGCTGCCCAGCTCGAGCGCGCCGAAGCCGAAAGCCGCGAAGCCAGGAACGGCCACGCCGTCCTTGTCGAGGCCGGCGGCAAGGCCGATGGGGTTGGGGAACGTAAGGCCGAACACCTCGCGCCGTAGCCGCGCGTCGAACGCCGCCTTCGTCGTGGCGAGGGTTCGCAACGCCAGCTCGCTGCGCGAGGCGAGGCCAAGCGCCCTCAGCGTCCACTCGTGCGCCCTCTCAGGCTCGAGCCGGAACAACAACCGCTTGGCTAACTGGTACATCTCGCCTCGCTTGAACGGGAGCAGTTGGGCTGGCGCAGGCGTGTCGCGCCTCCCCGGCGTCATCGACCGTCCGCGGGCCGGTTACAGGTGCGTGCGGGCGGGGCGGACCTCGATCTTGCTCGGTAGCGTGCGTGCCGGCATGCCAAGGAGGTACAGCACCGTGGCCGCGATGTCCTCCGGCGCGATCTTCCAGGCGTCGTCAGCTGAGACGGTGCGGTCGTTGAAGCCGGTAGCCACCGACCCCGGCATTATCGTGCTCACCCTTATGCCGTGATCGCGAAGGTCGAGCATTATCGCCTGTGAGAAGCCGAGCAGGCCGAACTTGCTGGCGTTGTACGCCGCGCCCCCAGCGAAGAAGTTGACGCCGGCCAGGCTGCCGATCGTGACGATCATGCCGCGGCTCGCTTTCAGGGCCGGGATGACCGCCTTGACGCTGTTGAACACGCCGGTGAGGTTGGTGTCGATAACGCGGTGCCAGGTCTCGGCATCCAGCTCGTCGATCGCCCCCCGAGCGCCGACGCCCGCGTTGGCCACCAGCAGATCGAGCGAGCCGAAACGGGAGAGAGCCGCGGCGACGGCCGCCTCGAGGCTGGCCGGCTCGCGCACGTCCAAGGTGACGGGCAGCACCCGACCGGCACCAGCGGCAGCAGCACCTTCGGCGGCGGCCGTGAGAGCCGCTTCATCGCGCGCGCCCATGACCACGTTCATGCCCTCGGCGAGCAGCGCCCGGGCCACGGCCAGGCCGATGCCTTTGCTGGCCCCCGTCACCAACGCCGTCTGCCCACTGAAGTCCATGCCGGAGGCTAGCATGCGCCTGATACACTCCGGTACGTGCTGCGCCTGACGCTGATCCGGCATGCTTTGACCGACTGGAACGCGTCAGGACGCTTCCAGGGAGCCGCCGATACCGAACTCAACGCCGAGGGGCGGCAACAGGCTCGCCGTCTTGCGCGCTACGTCGCCGGCCTCGACGAGGCCGCCACCATCTACGCCAGCCCACTCAAACGAGCCGTGCAGACCGCCGAACTGGCCTTTCCCGGCCGCCCGCTGGAGCTCGACTCGCGGCTAGTGGAGATCAACTTTGGCGAGTTCGAGGGCAGGACCGAGCTGGAGAACGAAGGACATCTCGGCTGGGCCGAGTGGCTCGACGACCCGTTCGAACGGGCCGCGCCAGGCGGTGAGTCGTACTCACAGGTGCGTGTAAGGGCCGTGCGGTGGATGGACGAGGTGGTCGCCTCCGACGCCAGGCACGTGGTAGCCGTTACTCACTCAGGCACGATCCAGATGCTGCTCTCCCACGTCCTCGGGGTCGAGCGCGTGCGCTGGCGCAAGCGCATCTACCTCCGTCACGCCAGCGTGAGCAGGGTGCTTTTCAGGGGAGCCGAGATACTGGTCGAGCGGGTCAACGATACTCGCCACTTGACGTTGGCAGGGACTGACCCTTTCCTCGACTGATGCCAGCTGCCGAGGTGGCTTTGAGGCTGGCCAACGACCGCGCTTGGCACCGGTGGTACGCTCGCTTACGTGTTGGCGCTAGAGCTCGAGGAGGGCAGCGTTTTCCTGGTCGAGCAGGCCGGGTTCAGCGGCAGCCTCGGCGAGCTGGCGCACGCGCTGAGGAGTCGCGCGTTAGCGCCTGAGAAGATCGACATTTACCAGCTGGTGAAGGCCTACCTCGACTACCTAGGCAGTTTCCCTGACGACGATCTTGAGTTCGCGACCGAAGCCTTGCCGCGGGTTGCGCAAGTGGTGGAGCTCAAGCTGCGGCTGCTGCTTCCTCGGCCGCGCGACGAGTTGAGCGAGTCGCCAGAAGAGGTGATGCTCGAGGAGGCGCTCGAGGCCGTGGCCCTGCTCGAGGAACTCGAGCACGCCATCGCGTTCTTGAAGCGACGTCGTCAGGAAAGGCGTGTCGTCGTGCCGGCTAGGGCGCCGCGGCCGCACTACCCGAGGGCCCTGCGGCCAGTGACGGCGTCGCTCGGCGACCTGGCGCGCCTAGCTGGACGCTATCGTCTCGGTGGCTACTTCGAGCTGGAGCTGGCCGGAGCGACGGTCGCCTCGGTCGCCGCGCGCCTGCTGGCAGTCGTCAGGCGGGCCCTGAGTGGCGGCCTGTTCGGGCTCGTGGCCGCGCGCGGCTGGCAGGACAAGGCCCTGGTCTTCGCCGGCATGCTCGAACTGGTTCGCGAAGGCAAGCTCGTCGCCCGCCAGGAGGAGCCGTTCGGACCGATAACTGTGAGTCTGCCTGGCAGCGCCAGCGCCGCAGTCGGGCCGGCCGGCGCACGGGCGCTCTCACAGGCGGGAGAAGACGACGCGACCGCTGTCGATGGCGCCGCTCAAGCGGCTGCGGCCAATCCGGGCCCGGCGTAGACGTACGTGTAGGCGATAGAGAAACCGAGCTGGGAGTAGAGCTCAACCGCGGCGGTGTTGGCCGAGGCGACCTGGAGGAATGCCAGGTCGGCTCCCTGGCTCTCTCCCCAGCCGAGCAGAGCGAGCATCATCCGCCGCGCGACGCCCTGACGGCGGAAGTCAGGCACCGCCAGGACGTCGAAGATCCCGACGAGGCCGTCCATCCTAAGACCCAAGCCGACGCCCGCGGTTCGGCCCCCTAACCTGAGTTCCGCGAAGCGCTTGCTTTCGGGAGCCGCGACGGCCAGCCTCAGCCGGGACGCGCCCTCCTCAGGCTCGTAGGCCGCCTGGTAGGTAGATCGCCAACTGGTCGTGGCCTCTAGGCGCAGCTCGACCTCGGTGGCCACGGCCGCGTCTTCAGCCATGAGCGGACGGGTCATTACCAGCACCTCGCGCGCGCTGCTCCAACCGACACCGGCCAGTTGTTCGGCCGTCGCTGCCGGCGCCTCGGGGGTCCAGCGGATGAGGGGCGCCAGGTCGCGGTCGCCGTAGCTGGCCGCCGAGCCGGTAGGGGTAAGGGAGGTGGCGGCCAGCATGGGCGTAGCGGAGT
>DASROV010000352.1:0-8374 GCA_035646755.1 Trueperaceae bacterium
GTTCCGGCGGCGTCGACCTCACCGAAGTGGCGGTACGCTCTCCGGGTCGCCGCATGGGTCAGGTCGCAAGGCTGTGTGCGCGTCCCCCTCTTGGCGCTCACGTGGAGACCTCAGATAGCAGCTCGCGGACTGGCAAGCCGAACAACCAGACCCCGTCCCGGAGCAGTTCGTTCACGATGGGCCGGCGCTCCTGCGCCATGCCAGCCGCCTGCGCCACGGTAACCTCGGCGATGGCGGCATGGTTACCGGTCCACCGCAGGACCGCGGCCGCCAAGCGCTCGAGTTGCACGCCCCATTTCTCTTCGTCCTCCACGACCTTAGGCTGCACCACGAAGAGGTCGATATCACTGCTGGTATTGCCATCGCCCCTAGCTGCGGAGCCGAATAGGGACGCGTGTAGCGGTGGCACCTTCCACTGCGCGACCTCAGCTTTAAGGCGATCGACCAGTAGTCCCCGCAGATCGACGAGTGTCTGCACCGCGTCGGCCGCCAGATGATCACGGTTCAGGACGTACAGCAAAGCCGCGCCGGCACCCGCCTCCTGCACGTGCAGGAGACCGTGATCAGCGAGCCGCGTCAGCGAGCGCCAGGTAGTCGCGGGATTCCCGCCGCCCAACCTGGCGATCTCGCGACCACTCAGAGGCCGCGTCGTGCCCGCCAGGACGGACAACGCCTTGGCATCCCCCTGGGTCAACAGCACGGTGGCGGGTTCAGAGAGATTCATGCAGAGATCCTAGCTCCGCATGTTTCACTCTTGAAGCAAGTGATTCACATATGAAGCACCCGTTCGAGTGAAGGGACCACCGCACGTCGAACTTCAACGGCGACCACGATACTCGCCCAGATCTCTCCAGACCTCCTCTAGACAGCCTCGAAGACCACCTCTTCCGACACGGCCACGAGCTAGCCTTCCTTGACCTGCGCGACAGGACGCCCGGCGCCTTCACCATGTCCGGGGTGGAGCACGACACGCCAATCGAGGCACCGTGGCACCACAACTATGACGGCGTGCTTTGAAGCCTTTCCGGCACACAAGGCTTGACAATCCGACCGGCCTCCTCTAATACTTCGTACACGAAATGAATTAATAGGGAGGCCGATGAGACGCCCGTCTTCGAGGGCTCTTGGTCGTGAGCGGATACGTTCTCTCAACCAGAGCGCCGTCATAAGCGCGATCCACAGCAACGGTCGTATCTCGCGCACCGAGCTGGCGGCCGAGCTGCGCCTCAGCCCGGCGGCGATAACCGCGCTCACGGCCCCGTTCGTGGAGGATGGCCTGGTGTTCGAGGCCGAGATCGGGACCTCGCCGTCGGTGGGCCGCAAACCGATCCTCCTCGCCATCAACTACGACCACGCCCACGTCTACGGTGTGAAGGTGATGAACCACGCCGTCGTCGCCGCACTCACTAACCTCAACGCCGAGGTCGTCGCGGTGCGCACCCAGGCACTGCCCGACACCAAGGTGAGGACGGTCGTCGACGCAGTGGTGAGCGCCACCACTGCA
The DNA here is from genome assembly GCA_035646755.1 of Trueperaceae bacterium. Lineage (GTDB taxonomy): Bacteria > Deinococcota > Deinococci > Deinococcales > Trueperaceae > DASRWD01. Next base: position 1,505 of record DASROV010000352.1, read on the forward strand.
CTGCGAAAGTCGGCCGCCGGTGCCGCCGTCCGCCCCCTTGGCGTCGGCGTGAGCCTGCCGGGCGTCGTCGATCATCTTGCGGGCAGCGTTCGCCACTCGCAGCTCTTCGGCTGGGGCAAGGTGCCGTTCGCCGACATGCTCAGCGAGGAGCTGAGGTTGCCGGTGTTGGTCGAGAACGACGTCAACGCGCTGGCCGCCGCCCACGGCTGGTTCGGCCACGGCCGCGGACACGAGGCGTTCCTGGTGCTGACCTTGGGCCGCGGCGTAGGCCTCGGCATCGTTACCAGTGGCGCCGTTTACCGCGGGCCCCGCGGCGGCGCCGGCGAGTTCGGACACACCGTCTGCGCCCCCATCGCCCCGCGCGTGATGGAGCCCGGTCACACCACGCTCGAGCAGCGCCTCGGCGACGCCGGGCTCATCGCCCAAGCCCGCCGCCTCACCGGCCGCGACCTCGATGCCGACGCAATTACCAGCCTCGCGGCCGAGGGCGACGAGGCCATCCTCGACCTCTTGGCAGATTCCGGCGATTGCCTCGGCGTCGCGATGAGCGACCTCATCAACATCTTCGCCCCGACGCTGATCATCCTCGGCGGCGAGGGCCTGCGCAACGCGCCGTATTTCCTGCCGCGACTCCGGCCGATGCTGGAGCGGCACACTTTCGGCGATCTCGCCGAGGACGTCGAGATTGTCACCGACAGCTGGGGCGACGACGGTTGGGCGCGCGGCGCCGCCGGCCTCGCCGCCGCCCGCTTCCTGCAAGAAGCCTCGATTCCACTTGACGCCGCAAGCGTGGGGATGGGCAGCGCATGACCGCGCTGCAATCCGAACCTGACCCGCGTACGTCAGCCGGGAACGATTGTGCCGGTAATTAACCTACCGGGAACAAGCCCAAGGAGGGTGCAATGAAGCAGAAGCAAGTTCGTAGACTCTTGTTCGCAAGCCTCATCGCCGCGGTACTGGCGCTGACTACTGCGGCCACCGCCCAGACCACCGTCGACTACTTCTCGTTCACGACGAGTTCGGACAAGATCGACGCGCTCGAGGCGCTCATCGAGGTGTTCGAGGCGGAGAACCCCGACATCAACATCGAGTACACCACCGCCGATTACGGCTCCTACTTCACCAAGCTGCAGACCGATATCGCCGCCGGGAACGCGCCCGACGTTTTCGAGCTCAACTACGAGAACTTCGTGACCTTCGCCTCGCGTGACACGTTGCTCGACATCGGCGAGTACCTGGCGACCAGCGACAAGATCGGCAGCGACACCTTCTATTCAGCGGCGCTCAACGCCTTCGCTTACGAGGGCGTCCAGCTCGGCCTGCCCATCACGTTCTCGACGGTCATGCTGTACTACAACAAGGAGCTCTTCAACGCCGCCGGCGTTGCGTATCCCGACGAAACCTGGGTCTGGCAGGACGTCATCGACGCCGCCACGGCGATCACGGACGCGCCCAACCGTGTCTGGGGCATCTCGCAGCCAGTCCAGTTCTGGGAGTTCTACAAGGTTGCTGCGCAGGCCGGAGGCGGCCTGACCGTCACGCCGACGGTGCAGATCGACACCGAGGAGAACCGCGCGGCCGCCCACTACTTGGTCGACAAGGTCCAGACGCATCACGTGATGCCGACCGACATCGAGATGAGCGGCGTCGGCGACGTCGACATGTTCCTCAACTCGCAGCTCGGCATGATCGTCACCGGCATCTGGATGTTCGACCAGATCACGACCGAGGCCACCTTCGACTGGGACGTCGCCGTTGAGCCGGGCGGAGCGCAGAAGGCAACGCACTTCTTCTCCAACGCGGCAGTAGTGTCGAGCAGGAGCGATAGCCCCGAGGCGGCCTACCGCTGGGTAGAGTTCCTGGCCGCGCACCCCGAGGTCGTTGAGAAGCGCATCGAGTTGTCGTGGGAACTGTCGGCGCTGTCGCTCGACCAGGCCGACGCGCTCGCCTCCTACCTCGAGAAGCCGATGCCGGCGAACCGCGAAGCGGTGTTCGAGTCGCTCGAGTACGCCGTTAACCCACCGGTCATCGAGAACCAGCCGCAGCTTCAGGACATCATCAACCAGGAGCTCGAGGCTGCGCGCCTCGGCACCAAGACTGTCGAGCAGGCGCTCGCCGACGCCCAGAGCAGGGTAGAGGCGCTCGTCAACGAGTAAAGCAAGCTAGTGGGCGTCCCGGCCGGCAGCATGCCGTCGCCGGGACGCCCTCTCCTCGTCTTGAGTTGGCGACGCGTCACGGTCGTCGACCACGAGTCAACCACACGCGCGAAAGGCAGCACGCCATGATCCTCCACGAACCGTACGGCATCGACGATCCGTACAAGACTGCCGACTGTGAGCGTTACCCGCGCGACCCACGACCAGGCGATCTCGTCCAGGTGCGCTTCAAGACCGCGCCGAGCGTCGAGCAAGCTTGGGCCGACGTGATCACCGGTGGCAACTGCCGTCGCGTCGAGGCTCAGGCCCTCGGCGACGGCTACTGGACCGCCGAGCTCGGCTCGTTCGGTCCGGGCGTCGTCGAGTACGAGTTCGGAGTCGGTTCGCCCGACGAAGCCGCCGCCGAGACGCACCGCTATCGCTTCGAGGTTGGCACCTGGGTGAAGGTCAGCGGCGTGAGCGGCGTCGAAGCGCTGCCCGGCCGCCTCTGCTTGACGCTCGAGACCGCTGCTGCGCCCGCGCCCAAGACCTCAGGGACGCCCGCGCTCGACACTGCCGCGTCGCCCACTGAAGCTGCCGCCGCTGCGTACCTCGACCTGTCGTTCCCGCTTGACAGTGTCGTGCGCGCGGACCTGTACACGCACGGCGACGAGGCTGGCGGCGCGGCAGCGGTGGCGGCTTCAGCGGCCGAGGGCCAAGGCACCCTCATATCTAGCACCCCTTATCGTCACGAACAGCAAGGCGACACCCTGACGGTCACCGCCCCCGGCATCGAGGTTAGGCTCGACCTCGCCGATCTCCAACTCGTCGCCCGGAATCCGGGTGCAGACGAGCCCGCCTTCACGGGCAGCCTCGAGTTCGACTGGCTGGCGCAGGCCGATGGGCAAGCAAGCCTGGTGCGCTCGCACTTCACCACCCATGCCAACGAGTGGCTGTACGGCCTCGGCGAGCGCTTCGGTGACGCCAACCGCAACGGCCAGCAGTGGGACGTGAGGGTCTACGAGGAGTACAAGGAACAAGGCGAGCGGACCTATCTTCCGGTACCGTTCGTCGTCTCGAACCGGGGCTACGGCCTGTGGATCGACGCCGACGAGCCCAGCTATTTCGACCTGAGAGACCCTAGCGCGGTGGTGAGCGTCGACAAGTTCGTCGAGCGCGTGGCAGGCAGTGCTGCTGCGCCGGACCTCGCTACCGCGTCGTCCTCCGGCGCAACCGCGTACTTCGGCGCTACAGCCCCAGCAACGGTCCCAGCAACGACCCCGCTCCTGTCTGCCTGCATCTTGGTCGGCCAGGAACCGTACGACATCACGGCGGCGTTCACGAAGCTGACGGGCGACATCGCGGTGCCGCCGAAGTGGGCCTTCGCGCCGTGGATGTCGTCGAACAGTTGGAACAGCCAGGCCAGCGCCGAGGCGGCCATCAGGCGCTCGGTGGCCGAGGACGTGCCCGCCGGCGTCATCGTCATCGAGGCCTGGAGCGACGAGTCGACCTTCTACATCTTCAACGACGCCGAGTACGATCCCAAGCCAAGCGGCGAGCCGTTGCGCCTTGCCGACTTCACCTTCGCGGGCCGCTGGCCCGACCCCCAAGCGTTCATCGACTACTGCCACGAGCACGGCACGCGCGTGGTGCTATGGCAGATCCCCGTCCTCAAGCATCTCATCGAGCCGCACCCTCAGCACGACAACGACGAGTGGCACATGGTCGAGCGCGGCTACGCGATTCTGAACGCCGACGGCAGTCCGTACCGCAACAAGGGCTGGTGGTTCAGCGGCGGGTTGGTCATCGACTTCACCAACCCCGAGGCGCGCGAGTGGTGGTTCGCCAAGCGCCAATATCTGTTCGACGAACTGGGCATAGACGGCATGAAGACCGACGGCGGCGAGCACCTCTGGGGCCGCGACCTCCGCGCCCACGACGGGCGCCGCGGAGTAGAGCTTTACAACGCCTACGCCAACGAGTACGTGGGCGCCTATCACGACTTCGTGCGGGCGGCCACCGGCGACGACGGCGTCACCTTCTCCCGCGCCGGCTATACCGGCGCGCAGCGCTTCCCCGGTCACTGGGCGGGCGACGAGGACAGCAGTTGGGACGCCTACCGGGCATCGATCCGCGCTGGGCTGGCCGCGGGCGTCTCAGGCGTGAGCATGTGGAGCTGGGACATCGCCGGCTTCAGCGGCGAGATCCCGCCGGTCGAGCTGTACCTGCGCTCGACGGCTATGGCGGTGTTCAGCCCGCTGATGCAGTATCACTCCGAGGGGCACGGCGCCAGCGAGAGCCGTGACCGCACGCCCTGGAACGTCGCCGAGCGGCACGGTGACAACTCGGCGCTGGAGCAATACCGACGGTTCGCTCACCTGCGCATGCGGCTGCTCGACCTCATCCATCAAGACGCCACGGTCCTAAGCGAACAGGGCCTGCCGCTCATGCGCTACCCCGCGCTCGCCTACCCGGCCGAGCACGAGTTCCTTTCTCAAGACCCGTACGCCTACCTGTTCGGCCGCGACCTGCTGGTGGCGCCGGTGGTCGACAAGGGCGTCGGCTCACGCACTGTGCGCCTGCCGCCGGGAAGCTGGGTCGACGCCTGGTCGGGCGCCGAGCTAACGGGTCCGCGCGTTGTCCAGGCCACCGCCACGATCGAGCGGATCCCGGTGTTCGTGCGCGCCGAGAGCCCTCGACTCCGGAGCTGGCTGGGGGCGTTCTCGGCCGGCGGGGGGCGAGGCTAGCGATGTACGAGCGCGGCTGGCAACGCTACGGCATCCTGGCGCTGTTCCTCGGCCCCAGCCTCATCGGCCTGGCCGCCTTCACGCTGCTACCGATAGGGGCGTCGCTGGGGCTGTCGTTCACCAACTGGGACCTGCTCACGCCGCCTGAGTTCGTCGGCGTAAGCAACTACTCGCAGATGCTCACCGACTCGGAGTTCTGGCGCACGCTGCGCAACACCGCCACCTTCCTAATCGGCTACGTGCCGCTGGTGCTCGCTGCGGGCTTGCTCATCGCTGTGCTTCTCAACGCGCGCATGCCGTTCAGGGGCGTCTTCCGCACGATGTACTTCGTGCCGGTCGTCACCTCATGGGTGGCGGTCGCGCTGGTGTGGAAGTGGCTGTTCAACCCGGCCTACGGGCTCATCAACTCCGCCCTCGGCGGCCTCGGCATCGCCGGGCCGGCCTGGCTCTTCGACCCCAACTGGGCAATGATCGCCGTCATCCTCACCAGCGTCTGGAAGGACACCGGCTTCATCATGGTGATCATGCTGGCGGGCCTGCAGGGGATACCGCGCGAGTACTACGAGGCGGCCAGCATCGACGGCGCCACCCGGCCGCAGGGGCTGCTTCATATAACGATCCCGCTGCTGTCTCCGACCTTGATCTTCTGCCTGAGCATCAGCCTCATCGGCGCGTTCCAGGTCTTCGACCAGGTTTACGTAATGACCGAAGGCGGCCCCGCCGGCGCGACCATGGTGCTGGTCGAACGGGTGGTGGCCAACGCGTTCTCCTACAGCCGCATGGGCTACGCCTCGGCGATGTCGTGGGTGCTGTTCATCATCATCTTCGCGGTGACGATCTTCTTCTACCGGCTCAGGAGGTGGCAGGCGTGAGCACGCAGCTAGGCTTGCCTCCCGAGGACGGCGCCAAGGCGCTCGGCAGGGCGGAACCCGTTCTCGCGCCGCGGCGCGTGCCGTGGCGCACGATAATCCTGGTGACTATCGCGCTGGTCGGCGGCCTGCTCATGATCACGCCGTTCGTGTGGGCGATAGCGACGTCGCTCAAGCCGCGCGGCGCGATGCTGGCCCTGCCGCCGCAACTGATCCCCAGCGAGCCGACGCTCTCGCCCTACGTCGAGGTAATCAGTCGCTTCCCGTTCCTGCGGGTGTTCGGGAACTCGATCGCGGTCGCGTTCGCCACCACCGCCGGACAGTTGGTGATCTGCGCGATGGCCGGCTACGCCTTCGCGCGCTTCCAGTTCCGCGGCCGCAACGCGCTGTTCACGCTCTACCTGGCGACGCTTATGGTCCCCTTCGCGGTGGTAATCACGCCGCTGTTCATCATCGTCACCCGGCTCGGCTGGGGCGACACCTACGCCGGGCTGATAATCCCCGGGATGTTCAGCGCGTTCGGCACCTTCTTCATGCGCCAGTTCTTCATGTCGATACCGAGGGAGCTCGAGGAGGCCGCGACCATCGACGGTGCGGGTACTCTCGGCACGTTCGCGCGCATAGTGGTGCCAATCGCCGGCCCGGCGCTCGCCACCTTGGCCGTGCTGTCGTTCATGGGCTCGTGGAACAGCTTCTTGTGGCCACTGCTGATCATCAACGACCGCGACCTGATGACGTTGCCGCTCGCGCTGTCGACGTTGCAGGGCATGTACCCCGGGCAGACGCAGTGGAACATCGTCATGGCTGGCACCGTACTGGCGACAGTGCCGACGGTCCTGGTGTTCTTGTTCGCCCAGCGTTGGGTGATCGAGGGCGTCGCTGGCTCGGGTGTGAAGGGATGAGTGAGACGCGACCACCCGTGGCGCCAACGGCCACCGACCGCATCGCCGGCGTCGCCAGCGACGACGTCGACCTGGCCGCGATCCTCGCGGCCCAACACCACAACGGCGCCTACCCTGCCAGCGCCGGGTTCTCGCAGTACGGCCATAGCTGGCTGCGCGACGGGTCGTTCATCGCCCACGCCGTCGACCACGCACCCGCTGAGCAGCAGCTCACGTG